>JALNXP010000123.1 GCA_023230285.1 Bacteroidales bacterium
TGAGGTAAATAGCCAATGTTCAGATTTTCAGCGTATTCTATCCTGCCGCTTACGGGCTTAATCAGTCCGAGGATTATTTTTAACAGTGTAGTCTTTCCGCCGCCGTTAGGACCGATTATTCCGACGAAGTCGCCTTTATTAACCGTCAGGTTTACCTTGCTTAGAACAATGTCTTTATTGTATGCTGCTGATATGTCAGTGAGTTTTATTAGCATGATTATTCGTTTTCAATCAACAAAACACCTATTTCCAACAAGTTAGTGTCCCAATTGTAAGCGAGTGGGTCGAAGCATATTGTTGTTGCTCCGATTTCTTTGGCTATGTTTTCTACACTTTGTCCTGAATATTGCGATTGATAGAAAATCGTCTTGATGTTTTTTTCTTTGGCAATGTCGATAATTTGCGCCATGTAAGCAGCAGACGGCTCTTTTCCATGTTCTTCAATAGCAATTTGTTGCAAAGAAAAATCGTGGGCAAAATAAGTTAGTGACGGGTGATAGATTAGGAAGGCACTGCCTGAAATAGGCTTTAGCATTTTGTATAAAGAATCCGCAACTACGGCAATATCAGCTTTTAGTTTTTGATAATTATCCTGATAAAATTCGCTGTTATCAGGGTCAATTTGTATCATTGTATATGCAATGTTGTCGGCGATTATAGCTGCATCGGAAGGCGACAGCCAATAGTGTGGGTCGGCACCGTGATATTCTCCATCGTGGTAATGTCCTCCCATCTTTTGAATATTGTCAGAGATGTCAACAAATTGACAATCAGCGGATATGCTTTTAAATCTTTCAATCCACGCATCTTCGAAGCCCATGTTCCCGGATTCAAAAAATATTTTGGCTTTAGCAACTTTTTTTAAATCGGAAGGAACAGGTTCGTAAGTCGTATGGTTCGCATTTGGTGGAATCACCGAAAAAACTTCCCATTTATCACCTACAATCCTGTCGACAAAATATTTTATGGGAATAATGCTTACGGCAATGGTGTTTTCTTTTTCTACTTTGTTTTTGCATGATTGTAGCGTTATCGCTGTAATGATAATTGCTACAAGTAAAAATGTCGAGTATTTTTTTAACATGATTTTATCTTGTTGATATTAAAATAGTTATACACGAAGTCTGTCAAAATTTTTGCCAAAGACACTATTGGCTTTGGTTACGCTGATAAAGCTTGTCGGGTCAGTATCTTTGATAATCTTTATGATTCTGTTTTTGTCGGTTTTATGAGCGATAATTAACAGCACATCACTTTCTGTTTTATAGTAAGCACCATAACCCTTTAGGAATGTAGCACCTCGGTGTAATTCTTCGCTGATTTTGTCGGCAATTTCCTGATTTTTTGATGAAAATATCATAAATTGATAACTCTGGCGATAGCCGTCAATAACCATGTCAGAGACGTAAATGTATACGAACATTACGACCATACTATAAACGAGTTTATCTACAGAATGGACTACAAAATAAGATGATCCGACAATAAAAATGTTTGCATATAATGTTACGCGTCCGTAAGAGATATTGCGATATTTGCCAATCATCATTGCGATTATGTCTGTTCCGCCGGTGTTGCCACCGTAAAAAATTGATAATCCGGCACCAAAGCCTGCAAGACCGGAGCCGATGACAGTACACATAAACATATTATCAACTAACGACTCCTTAAAAATAGATTGCCCGATAGAGAAAAATGTGGATAAAATGATGGTGCAGATGATGGTGTTTATGCAAAATTTCGACCCTAAAACTTTCCATGCTATTGCAACAAGAATGATGTTTAAAACAAGAGTTGATACGCCTACCGGTATCGTATTTGTTGCAAAGTAGATGATGGCAGAAATACCGGCAACTCCGCCGCCAGTTATCTGATTAGGTATCATAAACGCCGTCCATCCAAAGGCAAATATTGCTAAACCGATACAAATGAAAAAATAATTTTTGATTTCAGATAGAATATTAATGTTTTTCTTCATACTAAATCTTTGATTGTCAATAATTATATGTTTTTAAAATATTAAATAATTTATTTATTTATATGTTGATGAATACTAATGCGCCGGATAAACTATGTTTACTAACGGATTTGTCAAGTTTATAGTAATGGGATTTGTCAATCGCCATTTTGTGTAACCATTGATATCCAAGTCTTTATCTTCAGGGATAATCATAACATATTGGTATTGGTCTAAGATAAATTCGGATAGAAAACCTGCATTTATCAGAGATTTTAATTCTGCAATATAGTTTTGAGTGTAAATATTAACTTCGCTGAATTTATTATTATCGCTGAATTTCACGAAAGCATTAAGAGCGTCTGTGTGCATGTCTAAGTAAAGGTCGGGGAAACCACATATCCTTTCCAAAGAATCGACTTTGTTTGCAGCCCAATCGGCTTTGGCGTTTGCATAAGATATCGCACAACCCACCAAGAGCGAGTCTATGCGGGCAGCATCTAAAATATTGATGACCGCATTGATATTCAAGTTATGATTTATAACAATTTTAACGGGATTGATGGTGTCTAAAAAAATTTGTTCTAAATCTGACAACTCTTCAGCTTTTAGAATGTCAGATTCAAGCTGCAATCTTAAAAACCATTGTCCACATTCATAAACAGATAGATGCAATTGCTGATGCTTGTCATTATTTTTGATTTCGGCTGTATAGCCGTTGATGAAATATTCATCTTTTGTGTAAAATACATCATACTGACTTGCGGATATTTTCTCCGAATTATTTGTGCTTGCAATCTCTTGCATGCTTTTCAAATATTCATTTCTCAACCTTCCGTCATAGCCATCGCCTGCGGGATATATTTTAATAGAAACAGATGTTTTGTTAAATCCGGTATGTGATTGATACACAACGTCTAATGTGGTGGCTTTTTTGTCGTAAGTCATAATATCCGTCCGTAGATATTTAGATACCGTTTTTGGAAAAACAACGTCCGTGGATTTATGAGTATAATCGCCACCGGTTTTTATTCTTTTGACTTTGCCGCTCGTCTGTGCATAGCAATCGTTAAGAACTAAGGTGAAAACTATTGTCAAGATAAAAAATGCTGTTTTTTTCATGTTATTGATTCGTTTTATAAACGTAAAATATTTTATTATTTAATGCTTGAATTATCTTCTTTTATTACAAATTGCGCTACACGTCTGCTTATTTGCGTAAGTAAAATATCTTTTTCTTTAATAAAGGTTTTTAATTCTTCTTTTTTATAATGTCTTATCGTTTCAAGGCTGACGTTAGTATTATATTTGACTTCAAAAAAATCTTCCAAAAGAGAAATAAGACCTTTGCATGCAAATTCGTCATAAGTAGCACAGAAAGAGATTTTTATGGCAGATATTTGTATTAGATTTATGTTGATATTACAGTGTTTTGTGCTATCGTAGATACGGTTTATATGTTCAATGTCAATCAAAGATTTTGTTTTTGGTTCGACAGTAAAAAGTATTTGATTTTTTAAGACGATAATTATTGGAGGATAAATACAATTGGTGTAATTATAGAGAAAAGTTCCTTGAGTTTCAGGCTTTAAAAACGAGCGTATCTGCAGTGTTGTACTTTTCCCTCTTAACGAGTGTAATGTTTTTTCATGTAACACCTTAGCACCGAAATAGGATAACTCTATCATTTCATCATAGCTGATTTTGTCTATTTTTATTGCATTCGGAAAATTTTTAGGGTCAGCATTATATATACCTTCAACATCTTTCCAAAATGTAAGTTCATCAGCATTAGAAAGTGCAGCCAGTATACCTGCCGAGTAGTCGGAGCCTTCTCTGCCTAAGGTAACATAGTTACCGTTGTTGTCGCCGGCGATAAATCCCTGCGTTATCAGTATTTTATTGTCATTATTATTGCAGATATTTGTAATGTTTTGTTTTGTGGCAGCTTTATCAATGTTTCCGGCACGCCAGTTGTCGTCGGATATAAAAATATCGGCAGCATCAATAAGTTGAATGTCAAAAGATAAATTTTTCAGGTACTGAGAAACTATCAAGGACGAAAACAACTCGCCGCAGCTTACTATCTGGTCGTAGAAAAAGTTGTAATCTTCTTTCGCAGTTGTATGTATTTTGTCTTTACATTTTGCAAAAAGCTCAGTTAAACAGCTGATTACAAGTGTGTTATCTGGCAGTAAGTCTTTTAAAATATTCAGATGTTCGTTGTATAAACTTTCAAACTCCTCATCATAATTTTCGGTAGCAAAGGCTTTGTTTACGATGGTTTCGAGTTTGTTGGTGGTTTTACCCATTGCGGAGATGACAATAAACAGACGGTCGTTGCCGCAATCTTGAATGAGATTGGGTATACGTCTGATGCTTGCTGCATCTTTGACCGAGGCACCGCCGAATTTGTGAACTTTCATCTATTTTGACAAAAATAGTAGATAATTAACTGCAAAGATAGTATTAATTTTTTGAATTATTTGTTGTGTGTCGAATTTTTATATGTTGGAAGAAATGCCGTAGATTCATTAGCATTTAATATAAATCATCACTAATATCAAAAAAATCATCACAAATAGACGTTTTTCAACTATATTTGCAAAGTTGATTTTAAAAATTAAATAATATTGTTTATGAGAAGATTAATGATTTTTTCGCTGCTTATATGTTTAAGCGTTGCGAGTTTTTGTTGTACTAACTTTTTGATAACTAAAGGTGCTTCTGCCGATGGCTCTACTATGATTACTTACGCTGCAGATTCGCATGTCTTATATGGCGAGCTGTATCATTGGGCTGCCGCTGATTGGCCCCAAGGTACGATGCTTGATGTTTATGAATGGGATACAGGCAAATTTATGGGACAAATTCCTCAAGTGGCTCATACTTACAGCGTTGTCGGTAATATCAACGAACATCAGGTGGCAATAGGGGAGACTACCTACGGCGGTTTGCCTATTCTCGAAAAGCAAACCGGCGCTATTATGGATTATGGTAGCTTGATTTATATTGCCCTCCAGAGGTCGAAGACTGCTCGCGAGGCTATAAAGGTCATAGCAGACCTCATGGAAAATTACGGCTATGCAAGCTCCGGCGAATCTTTTTCTATAGCAGATAAAGATGAGGTCTGGATTATGGAGATGATTGGTAAAGGCGAAGGTGAAAAAGGTGCTGTGTGGGTTGCTCGTATGATACCGGACGGCATGATATGCGGACACGCTAATCAAGCACGTATCTCTACTTTCCCGCAGAAAGGTAACAAAAGTGTAGCTACTTCGGAAAATATTGACGATATTTTTAATGTGGGAATCACAACTATTTATCATAAAGATGTTATCTCTTTTGCTAAAGCTAAAAAATTATATAAAGGTAAAGATGCAGACTTCAGTTTTTGCGATACGTATGCACCATTAGATTTCGGCGGCGCAAGAGGTTGTGAAGCTCGCGTATGGGCAGGCTTTATGAAAGCTAATAAGGCTGCTGTTGCTGAATATGAAGATTATGCACGTGGCGACAACTTGTCACATCGCATGCCGCTGTGGATAGAACCGGACAGAAAACTTACCTTATTTGATGTTATGAGCATGATGCGTGACCATTATGAAGGCTCTTCTATGGATATGACTAAAGATGTTGGTGCCGGTCCTTTTGCTTGCCCTTACCGCTGGAGACCTATGGGCTTCTCTATAGACGGTAACGAATACCTCCACGAAAGAGCTACTTCTACTCAACAAACAGGCTTCTCTTTTGTCACTCAATCACGTAACTGGCTGCCTGACCCTGTCGGTGGCATTATCTGGTTTGGCGTTGATGATACTTACACAACTTGCTATGTTCCAATGTATTGTGGAATTACAAATACTCCTGTGTGCTTCAGAGAAGGTAACGGCTCTATGATTGAATATTCCCCAACTTCCGCTTTCTGGGTGTTTAATATGGTCTCTAATTTTGCTTATTCAAGATATTGCGACATGATTGTCGACATCCAAAAAGTACAGAATAATCTCGAAACAGAGTTCCATAAAAGCGTGTTGCAAAATGATAAAATATTTGCAGATGCCTATAATCAAGATGCTGATAATGCTCTCGCTATGCTGACGAATTTTTCGGCAGAAAAAGCAGAACAGACTTTTAATGATTGGAAAGATTTATTTATATTCTTGACTGTTAAGTATATAGATGGAAATGTGAAGTTAGAAGAAAATGGCGTTTTCAAAAATAGCGGCATAAATAATCGTCAGCCGGCTTGGCCTAATCAACCTAAATATCAGGATAGCTGGTACAGAACTATCATCAACGATTGTGGCTCTAATATTATTAAACCAAAAAACTAATATTTGAATATCATTAGTTGATATTATTTTTATTTTAATTTATGATTAAGCCGGAAACAGTTCAGAAAATATTAGATGCTGCCCGTATAGAAGAGGTAGTCGGTGACTTTGTGTCTTTGAAAAAACGAGGAACCAATTTACTTGGATTGTGTCCTTTTCATAATGAAAAAACACCTTCGTTTGTGGTGTCGCCGGCTAAAGGCATTTTTAAATGTTTTGGCTGCGGAAAAGCAGGAAGTGCTGTGCATTTCATCATGGAACATGAGCATTCTTCATATCCCGAAGCATTAAAATATTTAGCTAAAAAATATAATATTGAGATTGAAGAAGCGGCAAAAACGCCGGAAGATATTCTGAGAGAAAATCTGATGGACAGACTTTACAATCTCAATTCTTTTGCTCAAAAACATTTTAGCGATTTGCTATTCAATGATAGTAGAGGTCGTAGTGTTGGGTTATCATATTTTAAAGAAAGAGGCTTTCTTGAAGATACAATTAAGTCGTTTCAATTAGGTTATGCTGTTGATGATTATGAGGAGCTTATCAATTATGCAATAAAAAACGGTTATAAAAAAGATATAATTGAGGCTTCGGGTTTGGTTACTGTCAGAGATGACGGTAAGATTTACGACCGTTTTCGTGGGCGTGTAATTTTCCCTATACATAATTTGACGGGCAGAGTTATCGGCTTTGGTGGCAGAATTATGACTGCTGACAAAACAAAAGCTAAGTATATAAACAGTCCGGAGACGGAAATATATCATAAAAGCAATACTTTATATGGCATTTATTTTGCCAAGTCGGCTATAGTTGCACAAGATGTTTGTTATTTGGTTGAGGGCTATACCGATGTTATCAGTATGCATCAGGCGGGATTTAAAAATGTAGTTGCTTCGTCAGGCACATCTTTGACAGTAGAACAGATAGCTCTTATCAAGCGGTTTACACAAAATGTGACTATAATTTAT
>JALNXP010000291.1 GCA_023230285.1 Bacteroidales bacterium
AGGTGATATGAACTCTGTTTTTATGGCGTTTAGGTTTTTCACTATAGGGTGGTCGCCGGTAGGGGTTATCACGGGGAAGTAATACCATGGGAAGAAGTCTATTTGGGGTCTTCCGCCGACACTGCCGGTAGATAGAGGGATAGATAGGCATTGCAGGTCCATAATTAGCTGTGGTTCAATGCGGATGCCGTAGTTAAACAGTTGGTCTTGCAGGTTATGGTCGATAGCGTAAGACATAGTTGTCGGTGAGTTTTGGAGGCTGTCCATAGAAGCATAAACCGGTTCGACAAGCCACAACACTTTGCCGCCGCGCATAATATATTGGTCGATTACAAATTTATCTTTTTCCGAAAATGGTTGTTTAGGACCGGGAATAATTATAGCTTTATATTTGTTGACTATTTTTACAGAGTCTTCGCCTTTGCCTTTTATGTCGGCTAAACTGTTTAGTTGACCATTTATAGTTACATAAGAGACGGAGTAATATTCGCGCAACATGGCTTCAAAAGCTATCATATAGTTTTTGTTTAGTTCTCCGTGACCTTCAATGATAGCGATTTCGGATTTATGTATTGTGACGAGTTTACGTATAGCATTTGACAAGCTGTATTCTAAAGATTGAATAGAGTTATTCAGAACTTCTTCGGAAGGCACACCCATTTGAGTTTGCAGCAGTTGTATAGCTATTTCTCTATCTTTGTATGTTGCTATAGCACCGGGGAATATGATTTTTCTCATGCTGCCATCGGACTTTTTCACTTGCAGGTCGGTAGCAACCAATCCTTTATCATAAAGTTCTTGGTAAGCTGCGGCTACTTCTTCGGGGTCATCGGAAGCAGCGGGGTCAATAAAAACATATTCAATATATTTACTGTGAGCAGCAAATTCGTCGAGCATTTCTTTAGTTTCATTTTTCAGTCGCTGAAAACTCACCGGCAAGTCGCTACCGGTTAAAGCCACTTTGAAATACACATAATCATCAATATTTTTCAATAATTCTTTTGTAGTAGGCGACAGTGTGTAGCGTTTTTCGGATGTCAAATCAAGTCTGTCAAAAACGAAAGATGAGATTATATTTACAGCGAGGATAAATATCAGGCAAGCTATAATTCGTATTAGTTTTGATAAATGTTTTTTCTTCTTTTTCATATTATCTCCTTCTTTCTATTGAAAATTTCGTAAACATTAAAAAGATGAAAATGACACTCAGGTAATAAATGATGTCACGGGTGTCAATTACGCCGCGGCTTATCGACATAAAATGTGCCTGCATTCCCAAAGATTTAATAAACAGTGAAGCATCTCCGAAGATACGCATCGAATATATTGCTTCAAATCCGATGTATAAAAAGGCGCAGATTAGAGCAGCGATGACGAAAGATACTATTTGATTATCAGTTAAAGATGAGCAGAAGACACCGATTGCGGCGAAAGACATGCCGAGCAGCAGCAGTCCAGCGTAAGATCCCCAGACGGCACCGCTGTCGATGTTGCCGATGGGTGCACCTAATTTATATACGGTGATATAAAAGATGATGGTTGGCAACAGCGATAGCAGGACAATAATACAGTCGGCGAAATATTTACCCAATACTATTTGCAGTGAAGAAATCGGCTTAGTAGAAATCAACTCAAAAGTTCCGCTGCGTTTTTCTTCAGCAAAAGAGCGCATCGTAATAGCCGGTATCAAGAACAGGAATACGTAAGGTGCTATATCGAATAGTCCGTCAATATTAGCATAGCCGTAATTTACGATGTTGTAAGGACCCGGAATAACCCATAATATCAATCCTGTTATAATTAAGAAAACGAGGATAACGATATAGCCGGTAAGTGAAGCAAAAAAGCTGCTTAATTCTTTTTTTAAAATAGCAAACATTTATTCGACAATAAACTTTTTAGTAATTACATCTTCAGAAGTTTTAATTCTGATAAAGTATATTCCTGCCGAGATGGTAGGTATATTTATTAATTTTGTATATTTTTCGGAGTTGGTAATGAAACTTCCTTTGTCAACGATGGAGCCTGTAGTTTCAACGATTTCATAATCAATATGTTGAGGCTTATTTGTTTTTATATCCATATTGATATAATCTTTACATGGATTAGGATATATATCTAAAGTTGTTGAGGTAAGTTCTATTATGCCGATGGTATGAGGTGAGCATTCGATTTCGAAGCCGAAGCCTGCGGTATTCAGCATATTGCTTTTGAATATGATATAAGCGCCGTCTGCGGAGGTATATAAAGTTTCCGGAGTATCGGTACCATAGAAAATGCCTAAAGAGTTACCTGTTCCTTGGTCATAAATTTGGACGAAGTCTCCTTCTTCGGCGGTATCCAAAAAGCTGAATTCGAGTTTAGTGCCTTGATTATCAGGCATGTCAACAGTCCATGCGCAAGTTGAGCTTGGGTTATAATATTTACCTTCCGGAGCGGGTCTTATCACAGCTGGTTCTGTAATATGTGTTGTACCGGAGCAGTAAGTCGGTCGAGTTGTAGTATATACAAATGTAAATCCCGGAGCTTCATTGGTGCTGTTAAATTTGATGAATAAGGTATTTCCGCTTGATGTAAAAGTCTCAGGCAGAGTATTTCCGCTGTACTCGCCTATCAGAGTAGCATTTTGGTCTGTGCCGTCATAAATTTTGACAACATCACCGGTGGCGACATCAAAACTTTCCCACGATAAGGTTATGTTAACAACAGAGTCGTATTCTCCTTGCGGTTGAATCAGCCAGCCGGCATCGGTGCCGGTAAGATAGTTGTTGATAGGACCGCTGCCGTCATTAACTCTTCCTGATTTTGATGTCAGGATTTTTGTGCCGGAGCAATAATAAGGATATTCATCTTGTTTAGGATAAAAATCTTTGACGATACCTTGTAGCGAGCTAAAGCCTCCTGGGTTGCCGGTAGAGAACCAGC
>JALNXP010000292.1 GCA_023230285.1 Bacteroidales bacterium
GGGACGTGATGGTGAAGCAAAAGCTACAAAATGGGGTCTCGGCATCAAAAAATTCTATTATGATGATGACGATAACTGGATACAGTCGAATTATATGTCTGTTGACAAACAACCAAGCTACGACGATGTTGACGGAATTTCTATTTATAAAATGGAATACGACAAATATGGCAACATTATCTTATCTCTTCATTGCGAATCAGACGAATCTTTGATGTTACCTAAAAAGCAAAATTATGCCGGCACTACTATGACTTATGATAAACATGGCTTTATCACAAAAACTGTTTGTTTGGGCGTAGATAAAAAACCCTGTTATATTTTAAAGGAAAACTATTCCGGATATATTACAGAATGCGATGAAAATGGCTTCTTTAATAAAGAAATTTTTGTAGATGTTGATGAAAAACCTTGCGTTTGCGCTTCCGGTTATGCAATGATGTCTATGAAAAATGATGAAAAGGGAAACGCATTAGAAATGTGGTGCCATGATATTGACGGAAATTTATGCGAAAATACTTCAGGCTATGCCGGCATAAAGATAGAATATGATAATTTGGGTAATCAAATACGAAGAATTACTTATGATAAAAATGAAAAACCATGTATAACATCCGACGGAACTGCCGGCTACAAAATCGAATACGACGAATTTAATAATATTACCAAACTGACAAATTTAGGAGCAAATTTAGAACCTTGTAAAGGCAATAACGGATACGTTTCTTATGTCTCCGATTATGATAAACGCGGAAACCAAACCAAATTGTCGTTTTATGATGAAAAAGGGAAATTGACATTGTCTAATGAGAATATTGCCGGCTGGAATTCTACTTATGATGATAATGGTAATGAAATCTGCCGTACCTTCTTTAATACTAAAGAAAATCCCTGCCTCGTAAATAAAGATTATGCTAAATGGACATCAAAATATGATGATAATAATAATCAGATAGAAATCATGTATTACGGACTCAACAACCAACTAATCGTCATAAATAGTGGCTACGCAGGTATAAAATATCAGTACGATGAAAGAGGTAACGTTTTAGAGAAGTTGATGGTCGATGAAAACGGAAATTTGGCAAAAGGTAAATTATTAGTGCGTTACAAATATGATAAGTATGATAATGAAACCGAATTTGCAGTTTTTGATAAAAATAAAAAACAGGCTCTTAATTCTATGGATTACCATAAATATACTTGTGTGTATAATAACCGTAATCAAATTATAGAAAAACGATATTATGGAACAGATGGCAATTTAACGCTAAATACTAACAATATAGCTGTCGAAAAACACGAATATAACAAAAAAGGAGAACGTATAAAAACATCATATTTTAATAAATCACAAAAACCATGTTGCTGCGAAGAAGGTTGGGCTATGAGTACTAAAGAATATGATGAAAAAGGTAATGTAATTCGTCAATTGTTTTATAATGAAAATAACAAGCCGACAAATCCGTCTGTTATGGTGCCGGAGGGCGTTTGTAAGTACGATAAATGGGGTAATTTAATATACATTGCAGCTATGGACGGATATGGCAAACTTATTCGTAATCCTAAAACAGGCTGGGCGGTAGCACGCTATGAGTATGATGTTAAGGTAAATAAATTATTGGAAGCATATTATGATAAAAACGATAAACCGACACTACTTAATGACGAAGATTATTCTAAAATTGAGTATGCTTATGATGATAAAAATAATATTGTCAAAAAATCTTTTTACGGTACTGACGGACACCTTAGAAAAAATAGTTACGCTATCCAAAAATTCGTATTCGAAAATGGAAATAGAACAGAAATATCTTATTATGATGCAAATAACAATCTTTATAATAATGCCAATAGTCTTGGACAAGCTAAAGAAGTTTATTCCTCATTCGACACAGACGGCACAGCAAGAGTATGTAATTTATACAGTGCTAATGGAACATTGCTGAAAACTTTTAACTATGATGACAGTCAGGGATGGGTTGATTCGGAACCGGCTTGGCGACAGACATGGAAAAGTATTATGCCTGAATGTCCTATCGAACTTACTGATGAAATAGAACTAATTTCTGTTAAATTGCCGACAGCAAAAAGTTGCAGTATAACTATACGCTATGTAGAAGTCTCTAAATATAATTTGTCGAACTCCGATTTACAAGACCATAAAACCGAAATCTATGAAATCGCTAAATCATTAAAAGAAAATGCAGAAATGCCGGATAATACAACTCTTGTTATCATTGTTGTGGATAAAGCAAAAAGAGAATTGTTTAATGTAACATATTAAAAATTATATGATTATGAAAAATTTAAAATTTTACGCAATCTTAATCTGCCTTTGTTTGAATGTGAATTTTTTGTTCTCTCAAGAAATTACAGATAATCAAAAACGTGTAAGGTCTAATATCAAGATATTTTTATCTGAAGAAGGCTTCTCTCCAAGTATAGATGATGATGGCGATATCATCTTCAAAAAAGAAGGAAAGTCTTATTATGTATGTGTCGGCACCAATGAATCTCCTTTGTATATCTCTTTAATAAGACCCGGTGCCACTATTTCAGATAAACAAGAATATAATAAATGTCTTTATACTGCAAATAAATTAAATAGAACATATAAAGATCTTAAAGTATTAATTTACGATAAGGCTGTACAGTTTAATGTAGAGATGTTTTTACGTACAGCTGAAGATTTTCGCTATGTGTTTTATTGCTCTTTAGGTATAATTGAAGATGGTGAAAAAGACTTTTATGAAGAATATGATAGCGCCCCTTCAGATGGCTCGTCAACAAATTCTTATGCCTTAGAGGGTTTAGCATCCACTATACCTTTTCTTATTACTGATATAAAAATAGCTAATGTTGCTAAAGATGGAACCATTGAAACTGATTATGGAAAAACCATTTATGATTTCGCTA
>JALNXP010000293.1 GCA_023230285.1 Bacteroidales bacterium
ATTGAGCATCGCTGCATTACGCATCACCTGCTGCATCGGCTTGTCATACTCGTCTACAAGTACAACCACCTGACGACCGGTTTGCTCTTTTATTTTTATTATCAGATCGATAAACCTGTCATCTATATCATCACTGTCAGTTTCAATGTTATATTTATCTTCATAAAACTTCAACTGTCTGTCAATAATTCTATAAACAGACTCTCTGTTAATAAACTCTTTCGCATTTAAGTCTAAATGCAA
This sequence comes from Bacteroidales bacterium, assembly GCA_023230285.1. Lineage (GTDB taxonomy): Bacteria > Bacteroidota > Bacteroidia > Bacteroidales > BM520 > RGIG7150. Next base: position 244 of record JALNXP010000293.1, read on the forward strand.
AACAGGATATTCTACCCACTTGTCTTCTAATTTTTCTATCTTCAACCCCTTAAACAACTCCTTTTCCCCAAGAAAATAGGCTTCCATAGTCGAAATTAAAAGGCTTTTACCAAAACGCCGCGGACGACTTAAAAAATATATATTTCCTGTATTAACTAAATTATAAATAAACTCAGTCTTATCAATATAAAGATAATTTTCAGTTATGATTTTTTCAAAACTCTGTATTCCTATAGGATATTTTTTCATCATGATTTTAATAAATTGATTTTTCAATGCAAAGGTAGCTTATTTTTATAATTAATATATAACAAAATTAATTACTACGTTTGTTATATTCAATTCTCTATATACTGTTTTTCAGAGAATTAATAATCTTCACCGGTGCCGTGCTGAATACGAATCTTTCATCGCCCAAGAATTTTGCTTCTGCTTCATCATGAGTAACAAAAATCACTGTTCGTTTATCTTTTTCCCATATTTGCTTAAACCACTTCATCAGAGTATTTTTCAATGCCGCATCAAGTCCTGAAAGTGGTTCATCCATCAGAATTACATCAGAAATACAGGCAAAAGCGCGAGCTATTGAAACGCGCTGACACATGCCGCCACTGAGTTGAGCCGGATAATAATCGGCAAAGCCGTCTAACTCGACACGCTTTATCAACTCATCAGCTCGTTCATAACTTTCAGCAGACGACAGTTTGGAATTTAGAACAAACTCTATGTTACCTCTTACCGTCTTCCACGGCAATAGTCGAGGCTCCTGAAAAACGTATGAAAACCGTTTATCATCAAAGCCGGAAAAAACACCGCTGTCAGCTGCAACTATGCCTCCTATTATATTTAAAAGAGTCGTTTTACCACAGCCCGAAGGTCCTAAAATACAAGATATTACACCTTCCTGAAAAGTAATGTCAAAATTGTTGAAGATGACATTATCGCCAAATTTCTTATATAAATTATTGATAACAAGGCTCATATCAACTCCTCCATTTTATTGTCTTACGTTCAATTATTCTGATGATACTCTCGAAAAGATAACTCAAAAGCACAGCAACTACAGTCCACGCTATCAACACATCAACTTTAAGGTAAGTTTGCGACATCTGCATCATAGCACCTATTCCATACTTTGGCTGACTTAAGACTTCTCCAACTATAATTGCCCTCCACCCTATTCCAAAAGCATTGGAAAGTCCGCTGAAAATAAATGGAGCTATTGCCGGAATATAAAGTTCACATATTACTTTTATTTTATTCACACGATAAAACTTTGCCATCTCCACAAGATTTTTATTTACACTTTCGATGCCGCTAATCACATTAGTACACACCATCGGAAACATTGTGAGCAGCCCGATAAACACAGGAACGGCATTCGGAACAAACCAAATTAAAGCAAGAAGCGTGACGGCAATAACAGGTATTGACCGTATGATAACGATAAACGGATTGATAAAAGCTTTGAAACCCGAATAAAGCCCTGCAAAAATTCCGATAACGACACCGAGTACTCCGGCAATAGCAAAACCTATTAAGCCACGTAAGACCGTAGTACCAACAACAGCAAGAAAGTTTTTGTCTACAACAAGTTTACATAGCGACAAAAATGTGTCTTCAGGACTTGGCAGAATGACGTTGGAATTATAATACAAAGACACTATCTTCCATACTGCCAATATTACAATCACAGCAGCCGCACTTATCCATTTATTTCTTGTAGAAGAAGTCATCATCAGGTATTTTATCACCAACAAAATCAGGATTTACATCATATAAAACTTTCAGATATTCAATAATGTCATTTTGCACTTCAGCGGCTGACGCATACCCGATATTAGAGCGCGGAATCGAAGCAAGGGCAGTCGCAGTATCTGGTAATATGCCATACTTTACGACAAGTGCTGCCGCACTGTCATGATTTGCATTTACCCACTGTGCAGAATGACGATAAGCTGCCTCCAACTCATCCACCAATTCCGCATTATCTTTAAGTATAGAAGACTTTGCAAGAAAAGCTGTCATAGCAATAGGCACGCCATGTATTTTACTCCATTCGGAATTCAAGTCAAGGATAATACGAATATGCGGATTTTTCTGCATAGCAAGGCTGACGTATGGCTCCGAAACGACACCAAGTGATGCAATTTCCGCTATTATGGCATTTGCCAAATCAATATGAGTAGGAAAGCTATAATCAATAGTCAAATCTGTTTCCGGATTTAAGCCGTTTTTTTCAAGAAGATGACGAAACAGCGCATCCGGAGTCATGCCTTTTGCCATAACATTAACTCTTTTACCACGCAAACTTTTCCAATCAGTTACGGTTGTATCGCTTCCAAAAAGATAAAGTGACCCCCACAAAGGTATTGACACCAACTTATAGTCCATACCTTTGTTATATAACACTGCAGCCATCGTTGTTGGCAGAACGGCAAAATCAGCTGTACCGTCAAGCATCATTTTACGCACCTGCATCGGCTCGTTAAGTATTTCTATCTTGATTTTACTGTCGGCATTATTATTAACGCTGTCAATAAAATATATCATGCCCATAGAAGAAGGTCCTTTTAGCGTTGCAATAGTGATAACACCGTTGTATTTCACTGTTTTACCTGCACAACCAGAAAGCAGGACAAGACAACAAATAATATAAACAAGTCTTTTTA
>JALNXP010000294.1 GCA_023230285.1 Bacteroidales bacterium
TTATTTATAGATGTTGATAATAGTTATTGATTATGAAGCCGGCTAAATTTAAAATATCACTATTTTGTCTTACGATGTTATTATTATTATGTGACGATGTATTTGCACAATTTGACATCAACGACAGAAACATGGTAAACTTGGTATCAAGTACTAAAGACTGGATGAGCGGTTTCAAAATCACCATGCCTACTTACAATTCCTGCGCTTATACGCTGCATTACGGCGGACAAGATATGTTCTTCGTAAATGCCTCCGGTTATTGCTGGAGCAAAAGAGGCTACTATGCCGATGCCGACATTTCAAGCAGAACAAATCTCAAAAATATTGATAATTCCATCAATTTATTAAAAGAGCTGAAATGTTATCAATATACAACGTCAAATTTAGATTTAATTACCGAGAAACAAGCAACAGAAGCATCTTACAATTTACGCTTCGGACTTATAGCTCAAGAAGTTGAGAATATTATTCCCGGCATTGTCGTAACTCTGCCCGACAGCAGTAAAGCTATATCGTACAACGACTTAATCCCTATCATCATAGAGGTTGTGAAAAATCAGCAATACGAAATTGACACACTTACTAAAATAGTAAAAGCCTCGGAAGCAGCACGCTCTCCATATCTTTTTCAAACAGCACAAGGCAATTATGACAAAAAAAATTATATCAATTACTACATACAAAACAATCAAAATGCAGAAATCTTAATTTATAATTCAGATAATGAGTTGGTAAAATCATACCTTCTCGATAAAGATTCCGGCAAAATCACAATTAAAGCAAAAGAATTATCTGTCGGCACTTATTATTATTCGCTAATAATAGATGGTAAAATATTCGACAGCAAACAGTTAATATTAAAATAGTTTATAACAATTAAAATGAATATAGATGAACAAAAGTAACATTATCGGATTGGTTATCATTTTCCTGATGATAGGATTATTTTCATGGTGGAATTACAAACCTCTAAGCGAAGAAGAAAAAGCAGCTATCGAACACCGCAACGACTCGCTGATGATGATAAAGATGAGACAAGATTCTTTACTTTACGCTCAAGAAAAGCTAAAACAGCAAGAAGATGCTATAGTTGACAGCATACCTGCCAATAAAAAACAAGCCGACATGATTGCAGACAAATATGGTGTTTTTGCTAAATCGACATACGGACAAGAAGAGTTCTACAGCGTTGAAAATGATAAAATAAAGTTGACATTTTCGAATTTAGGCGGCAAAATATACTCTGTTCAGTTAAAAGAATTTCAAACTTATGATTCATTACCTCTAATTTTATTTGAAGGCAATGAAAACATCTTCGGATTAAGTTTCTTCTCTAACAACAGATTAATAGAAACGAATAACCTGTTTTTTCAGCCTGTTGATTATCACTCTGATGGCAAAATGGTAGATAATGAAGACGGCTATGATTTTGCAATGAGGTTGTATCCGGAAACTGCCGACAGCACAGCCTCCAAATACATAGAATTTGTTTATCATATACCATACGATGACTACATGATCGACATCACACTCAACATGGTAGGTATGTCGGATTATATATATTCACACAGCGGCTTTTTAGACCTCACGTGGTCGATGGATTTACGTCAGCAGGAGAAGTTGAAAGAAAATCGTCTTAACGGTACTAATATTTTCTTCAGATATGTTGGAGATGACGTTGATAAGATGACGGAAAACAGAGACGGCGAAACAAAATTACCTGTCAAGACAGACTGGGTTTCATATAAGCAGCAATTTTTCACGACTTCGTTAATAGCCAAAGGTGATGACAGTTTCCTTTCCGGAGTACTTAAAGCCGAAAAAGTTGCAAATAAAGTCAGTGAGCCGAGATACATAAAAACTATGAGTGCGCAGCTTACCATACCTTACTTTGGAAAAGAAGACGAGAGTTTCGCTATGTCGATGTATATGGGACCTAACAAGTTCAAAGAACTGAAGAAATACGACTTAGGTCTCGAAGACCAAATTAAGTTAGGCGACTTCTTCTTGGTAAAATGGATAAATCGCTATGCAGTACTTACAGTGTTCAACTTTTTAGATCAGTTTCACTGGAATTACGGTATCATCATATTGGTATTGACGATTTTACTGAAGTTAGTATTATTCCCGATAACATATAAATCGTATTTAAGCGGTGCGAAGATGCGTGCTTTAAAGCCGGAGATGGACGCAATTGCAGCAAAATATCCGTCACAGGACGATGCAATGAAAAAACAACAGGCAACAATGGAGATGTACAAAAAATTCGGAGTAAGTCCGATGGCAGGTTGCCTACCTCAACTTTTACAACTCCCTATCCTGATGGCTATGTTCCGGTTTTTCCCTGTATCTTTCGAGTTGCGACAACAGTCGTTTTTATGGGCAACCGACTTGTCTACTTATGATTCTATTTTAGATTTACCGTTCAAAATACCATTTTACGGCGACCACGTAAGTTTATTTACTCTTTTGATGACAGTCTCGACTATTGTCTATACCAAGTTGAATAACAAGACTATGGGTCAGACGAATCAGCCGGGGATGAAGTTTATGACATACCTTATGCCTATCATGTTTTTAGGCTTGTTCAACAGTTATTCAGCCGGCTTAAGTTATTACTATTTGTTGGTCAACTTGATTACCTTCTTGCAGATGTTCATCATCGGCAAGATAAAGACACCGGAAGTTTTACGTGTGGAGATCATGGCGAAAGCTGCGAAAAACAAAGGCAAGTCTGCGAAGAAGTCGAGATGGCAGATGAAGTTGGAGGAGATGCAGCGCATGCAGCAACAACAGGCAAGAGAGAACGCAAAGCGCAGGTAGGCAGGTGATGGAACACGGATTGTTTGTTGGGACACGGATAGACACGGATAGACACGGATGGACACGGATTTGATTGGGACACGGATTT
>JALNXP010000295.1 GCA_023230285.1 Bacteroidales bacterium
ATCAATGAAGGTTTTTATCCTGTAATTCCTCAGCATGGCAGTGTTGGTGCGAGTGGCGATTTGGTGCAGCTTGCTCATTTGGCATTGACACTTATCGGTGAGGGTGATGTTTTTTATCATGGAGAGAAACGACCTACTGCCGAGGTGATGCAAGAGCTTAATCTTAAGCCTATTACGATGAAGGTGCGTGAGGGGCTGGCTCTTACTAACGGCACGGCTATGATGACCGGCATTGGAGTTGTCAATCTTATTTATGCTAAAACGTTGTTGCATCATGCAATAGCTGCATCAGTAATGATTAATGAAATTGCTTCGTCTTACGATGATTTTATGGCTCCGGAACTTAATAAATTGAAAGGTCATAAAGGACAGATAGATGTGGCTGCTACTATGCGCAAAATGTCAGAAGGCAGTGAATTGTTGCTGAAACGTGCTGTCGAGATGTATCATGTTCACTCAGAAAAGATTTTCGATCATAAAGTACAGCCGTATTATTCACTGCGCTGCGTTCCTCAGGTCTTAGGACCTGTTGCAGATACACTTGATTTTGCCGAAGAAATTATCATTGACGAATTTAATGGCGTTGATGATAATCCTATTGTCGATATTGATACGAAAACAGTATACCATGGCGGCAATTTCCACGGCGACTATATATCTTTTGAGATGGATAAAATTAAGATAGCTATGACTAAGTTGACAATGTTGATGGAACGTCAGTTGAATTATCTATGTCATGATAAAATTAACGGCATACTGCCGCCGTTTTTGAATTTGGGACAACTTGGATTGAATTATGGCATTCAAGCTATGCAGTTTACCGCCACATCTACTACGGCAGAATGTCAGACTTTGTCAAATCCTATGTGTGTACACAGCATTCCGAATAATAATGATAACCAAGATGTTGTAAGTATGGGTACTAATTCGGCGATTTTGACGAAACGTGTTATAGAAAATGCGTTTCAGGTCATGGCAATTCATTATATCGCATTGGTTCAGGCTGTTGATTGTCTTAAAGTTCAAAATAAGCTGTCGAAATATACTGCTAAGATTTATCATGATGTCAGAAGTCTGGTGCCGCTGTTTATCGAAGATACGACGAAATATAAAGAAATAGCAGCTGTCATTGATTATTTGAAAAACGATAAATATTTGTAATATGGAATACGCATTAGTTACCGGTGGTTCTCGCGGAATAGGGCGGGCGATATGTCAGAAGTTGGCAGATAGCGGTTTTTCGGTTATAATAAATTATAAATCTAATGAGGCGGCTGCGTTAGAAACACAAAAGTTGATAACAGAGACGGGTGGCATTGCAGAGCTTTTGCCTTTTGATGTTTCAGATGGTAAAGCTGTAGATGCGGCTGTTGAACAATGGCAGTCTTCACACCTTGATGATTATATTTCGGTGTTGGTAAACAATGCCGGCATCCGTAAGGATACGATGATGATTTTTATGCAGGATGAAGATTGGACAGATGTTATCGATACTAATCTTTTCGGTTTTTTTTATATTACTCGCCGGTTGCTGAAAGATATGTTGACGCATCGTTACGGTAGAATTATCAATGTGGCATCGCTTTCAGGTATTAAAGGTTTGCCTGGGCAGGTAAATTATTCGGCGGCAAAGGCAGCGTTGATAGGCGCTACAAAGTCGTTGTCGCAGGAAGTCGGCGCAAGAAAAGTTACTGTTAATGCGGTAGCTCCCGGCTTTGTTGCTACCGATATGACAGCGAGTTTAGATGAAGCAAGTTTGAAAAAAATGATTCCTGTAGGACGTTTCGGACGTCCCGAAGAAGTGGCTTCGCTGGTGAATTATTTGGCTTCGCGCGAAGCTGCATATATCACGGGAGAGGTTATCTCTATAAACGGAGGATTGTATACGTAATGTTTAGTTGTTTAGCATAAAACGATAATTAGAAAAATATATGAGGATATATTTATGGGTAAAAGGAGAGTAGTTATAACAGGGATGGGCATTTGGTCTTGTTTAGGAAAAAATATAGAAGAAGTGACGAAGTCACTATACGAAGGTAAGTCGGGCATAACAGTAGATCCTGTACGTACTGAGTACGGTTATCGGTCGCCGCTATGCGGGATGGTGGAACGTCCTGTGTTGAAAGGTGTTTTAGACAGGCGTATGCGTGTCGGGCTTGCCGAAGAAGGAGAATATGCTTATATGGCTACTGCCGAGGCATTGAAAAATGCCGGCGTAGATATGGATTATCTAACTAATAATGAGGTAGGTGTACTTTTCGGTAACGATTCTTCTGCTAAGGCGGTGATAGAATCTCATACGACTGCGTTGCGTACTAAAGATACTACTCTGATGGGGTCGGGAGCAATATTTCAGTCGATGAACTCTACTGTTACCATGAACTTGTCTACCATATTCAAATTACGTGGAATAAACATGACAATCAGTGCAGCTTGTGCCAGCGGCTCTCATGCAATTGGTCTTGGCATGATGTTTATCCGTGATGGCTTGCAAGATATGATTATTTGTGGAGGTGCGCAGGAGACTAATTATCTTTCTATGGGCAGTTTTGATGGACTTGGTGCTTTTTCTATTCGTATTGATGAGCCGACAAAAGCTTCTCGTCCTTTTGACAGAGACAGAGACGGACTTGTCCCCAGCGGTGGAGGCGCAGCAGTAATCCTCGAGGAGTATGAACATGCTGTTAAACGTGGAGCGCATATCATTGCCGAAGTGTCAGGCTACGGCTTCTCATCTAACGGTGCTAATATTTCGCAGCCGAGCGACATAGGCTCTGTAATAGCTATGGAAAGAGCTTTAAAAGATGCCGGCGTAACTCCTGCGGATATAGATTATATTAACGCCCATGCAACATCAACATTGCAGGGAGACGCATACGAAGCAATGGCTATC
>JALNXP010000040.1 GCA_023230285.1 Bacteroidales bacterium
CACAGTTACAATAATAGGCTCTTGAATGTCGTCAAATGATATATATGCCTTAATATCAGTTCCTTCAGCAGTCTTGGCATCCGTTGAAACAGTTTTATCTTTGCCGATGCCATAATTGGAAAAAGGCTGTGAAAAGCATGCTACAAAATATACATATTGGTCATCTGCCCACGCTCTTGAGCGTCTGTAACCGCGTATCAGAGTATCATTAACAACTTCTATGGAAGAAGCTATCACATCATCTCGATGTTTCAGGTCTATGATAATGTTGCCTGTTTTATCGGGAAATGTATACTTATGAAAGCCTACTCTTTCTGTAGCGGTTAGCTCTACTTTGATGTTATAATTATCAAGTATTACAGAATAATATCCTGCTTCTGCTTTTTCGGTATTATGGCGGAAAGAAGAAGGGTAACCATTATTCAAAGAATTTGATAAAGTCGGATTGCCTGTTGTCGGCATCAAAAGTATGTCACCATAGTCGCTACAGCCGGTGCCGCTGAGATGGGTGTGACTGAAGCCATAGATTACTGTATCAGAATAATGATAGCCGGAACAGCCGTCCCACGTGCCAAGTCGTGTGTCAGGACTTAGTTGTACCATTCCAAAAGGTGCTGTCGCTCCCGGAAATGTGTGACCGTGCGCATTTGTACCTATCATAGGGTCAACTAATTTATATAAATCAACTTTATTACTTGAACAAGATGATAGAAATAAAACAACTAATAGAGAAAATAATATTCGTTTCATACCTTATTAATATATATTATAGAAGTGATATTGAAAATTCGATTTATCATAATTATTTAAAAGAAACATTTGCAAAGGTAGATGTTTTTAATAAATATAAGTCGGAAATCAAAATAAAAAAAAAGCACCCGAAAAACTCAGGTGCTTAAAAACTAATACAATATTATGAAAATATTACAAAACAGTAAATTTACTGTTTGTCTTTATACCATCGCTATATATTTTAAGTATATATAAACCTTTAGATAAGTTGACATTTATTTCTTGTTTGCTGTTTTCGATAAAATTTATTGTTTGGTTATAACGGATACGACCTGTTAAATCCATAACTGTAACTTGAGCTTGAGGAACCGTTTTGTTAAGTTCTACGAAAAAGCGACCGTTATTAGGGTTAGGATAAACAGATATTTCTGCTGCGTTATAATTGTTGATGCCTACGTATGGTCTTAAAACGAAAGCTCTAATTTCGCTCCATTCCGTTTCACCGTTTTTATCGTTATAAGCTTTAGCTCTCCAATAATAAGTAGTACCATAATCTTCAATGCCAAACAAAGAAATTGCTGCTGAAATTACTGTAGAACTAGATTGCTTGACAACTACTGATTTAGTGCTGCTCTCAGGGAAGGTATTTGAAGTAGAGACTTCAAAAGTGTAGTTTTTGGTAACTTCTATTTTCTTTAATTTTAAAGCTTCATTATCGTATAAGTCGGCATTGTTTACAGGAGTAGTAAGTATAGGAGCACCAATTACGCTGAACCACCATACTTCTGTCCATTCTGAACTTTGACCGTTATATAACATTTTAGCTCTCCAGTGATAAGTTGTGCCGTACGGTAAAGTATCACAGTCGTAAGATGTTTTGGCAGAATTATATTCAATAGGATTTGTAAAATCAGGGTCCGTGTCTAATTGATAAAGATAGGTACAAGGGCTGTAAGTGGTTTTCAGAGATATTGTCACATTAGGGTTGACATCAATATTTTTACCGCCTGTCATTTCCGGCTTGTTTTGAACATTGACATTAACTACGCTAAAGTTTAAAGCATCTGACCAAGAACTGACATCAGCCAAATTACCCTCAGCGGTATTATAAGCTCTGACTCTCCAATAATATGGATAACCGAATATAAGTCCTCCTATTTTTTCACTAACGCTGGTAGCATCAGCATAACTTTCTTTCTCAAAAGAATAGATAGTTTCTAACTCGCTGTTAAAGTTTGCAGATGTATCTATTTCAACATCAAATTTGATTATCCCATAGAATGCGAGATTATCTAATGCACCCCAATTAAATGCAATTTCAGGAGACCTTGTTGACCCTGCTGTCGGTGAGATAAGTCTTAATTTGTCAAAAGTAGTATATGACCATGGTTCTGACCAATCGGAGACAGAAGGAGTACCGGAGTCAATAGAACGAACTCTCCAATAATATGTGGTGTTGAATTTCAAAGGAGGCGTGTCTAAAGCAGATAATTGAGCCGGAAGTGTATAAACTACATCATTAAATGCCTCATCATTAGCTATTTGAACTTCATAACTCAAATTATAGTAACCGGAAATCGGTTCCCAGTCAAGAATAACACAAGGCATGATATTAACACTGCCGTTTTCAGGAGATACCAAAGTAGGTGTATAGGCTTTTTCTTGAGCAGAAAGAGCAAATACCATCAATATTGCGCATATAGCTGTATATATTTTTTTCATTTTCAAATTGTTTTTAATTATTTAACTACAATAAATTTTGATGATTGAGTACCTTCACCGGTAATTATTTTAACGATATAAGTACCTGTATCCATGGAAGATGTATTGATATTGAATGTTACATTTCCGCTTTGATTACGTTGACTCATAACTTTAACCAATTGACCGTTGATATTGTAGATATAAGCTGCTACGTCAGATGTAGATTGTAAGTCTACGGATATGGTTGCATTTTCACGGGCAGGATTAGGATATATACTAACTTTATTAGTCTCTTTATAAGAAGTGATACCGGCAGGAGTAACATTTACCGGTTTAAGGAAATCGGAGCATTGGAAAAGTCCGCCACCATAAGTTGCTGCATATATAGCATTGTGGTTTGTGATATACCTTTCATTGTCGCCTACATAGATAGGATTGTCGTCTACTGTCTGTACTGTTTGCTGTTTGAGCATAAATACAGGAAGTTCGCCTAATCCGGAATCTTCGTAATTCCATACAACTTCACTTGCTGTAATATCATTAGTACTTATGACACCGAAGTCAGAACCTAAAAGCAACATGTTGTCAGCTTCATCATTGCCCTCTACAAACAAAGAGGTATAAATAGGTGCAGCTGCAAAACTCTTAATAGCCGTAAAATTAGGAACAAGCTCAAGTGCATCTGTTGTAAGATATACATACTCATCGTCATTGAAACCATAATTACCTAAAGTAACAACCACTTTTGAAAAATCATAAGGATTGATGGTTATAGAAGTAATTACACGATTTTCAAAAGTATGGATAAGAGTTGTGGCAATTACGCAATAAGGATTGAGAACCGGTGTTGCTGTTGAGTAAAGATCGGAACCAACAGAAGCTGTTGTCTCATCATAAGCATAAGCTATGTTGGATAATCTGTATAATTTTCCGTCTTTTGTTCCGACAAACAGATAATTAGCATCTTTAGACAAAGCCATACATTGCGGAGTGCCTGAAATACCGTTTAACTTGCTGCTTGATATTGTAAACCATGGATTGTTGTTGGCAAAATCTTGATTGAAGTTGGTGGCTTCTTTTGTCATAAAAATAGAGCCGTTAACACCTACAAAGAAGCGTGATGCCACTTTATCGTGAACCATTATGCTTTGACCTTCGGCAAGATCCTCTTCAAGAACAACTTCTATAGGATATGAAGCGTTATGACTTCCTGCGTATACAGTATCACCTGCTTTATAATTCTGGTCGGCAACAAATTCTACGCTGTCTTTACTATATTCATAGTCAAAGTTTTCATATAATATAGAAGGTGTAATATATGATGCACTGTCTTCTATAGGTTTAATAACATTACCACCGGAATACCAATAAGAAATATTTTGTGGAACTTGGTCGTCAAAACGATAAATTGTAAGGCATTGGGTTCCTGCATAATCAGCAAATTGAGCTTGTGTTTCGTCTTTAAGGTCATCTTTACCGTTGATGGAAATGATTGTGCCGCTAGGATATATCATTGAATTATGTACATATCCGCCGATTTTAAAAGCACCAAAATTTAAGCCGACTGAACTTCCAACGGCATTATGTAAATTTATACCCGATTTTCCGCTGATACCGTAGGCTTTATATATGGCTACTGTTCCATTACCTTGGCTGCCGCCGTAGATGTTATTCTCATAATCTGCCGATACAGTATAGAATTGAGAAGTTATCAGGTTGGTATTAAAAAGACTTGTGCGACCATTGGAACCAAGCATATATACACCATTTTCGCAAGCTATATAGCAGTTAGTACCATTGATTAAATATTGAAAATGATTTTGTGGAACGTAAGCAATGGAGTACGTATTTTCGTAAGTTGTTAACTGAGTCCACTGATATAGCTCGGAATTACTGACACGATTACCTTTCCAAAGGTCTGTTCCACCGGCATAAACTATTTCCGGATTATTAGGATCTACAGCAATAGCCGCCGAGTATAAACCATTGGATTGAAATACGTAAAACATGTGGCTGCTTCCTCCGGGACCGATGACTTCCCAGTTACTCCAACTTCCGTCAGAATTTTGTATACAGCGATAAATATTTTTCAACGAACCTCTTTCATTAAAATCTTTGGTGGAGGCTATGTCATATTTTTGAATTGCAATTGCATATATATAGGTAGGGTCTGATGGAGCAAAAGCGAAAGACATTCTGCCTATGCTGTCTCTTGGAAGCATATCTTCGTTATTGAGGACACCGTTGTCACCGTAATATTGAGTGGAAACACATTCAAAGCCGGTTGGACTTCCTGTTGAAGATACGTAAGCGAGGTCATTGACAAAAGCAAATACTACGCCGTTACCGGAGACAATTAATTCGGTACATTCTCCTGTCAGTTGTGTGCCGTCAGTAGTTGTGGCTATGTTCCATGCTTCACCTGTCATGGTTGTCGAATATTTCAAAGAAGTATTGGTCGCTGCCAGCAAGTTACCGTTGGATTCAGCTAATTTATTGATATAGAACCATTCTCCGCCTTCTTGTGTTGTAGAAGCAGGTATTGTGGATGCTATAGCCGTGTAATTTTCACCGTCTGTAGACATGTAGATACCTCTTCCTTTGAAACCTGCGAGGAGGTTAAACTCTTCTGAGTAGAAACTCTCGCCGGTGCCGGCATAGTAGTTGCCGTTGGAAGCTTTTATCATACATGTGACATTGATGTCACCTGCCGGTGAAGGCAAAGACTGCCATACTTGGCTGCCATCATTAACTTTCCATATCCCGCCGCAAGGACTGCCGAGAAACATACATGATTTTGCATCATCTCTCAACAGAACTCTGACTCTGCCGGATAAATTGTCAGGTCCTGATGTTTCCCATGTTAAATCACTTGATTTTGTACTATTGGATTTCAAAAATTTGTCGAAATCACGACAAGCTTTTGCATAGTCAGCCGGACTCACGGTGCCGGTTGCCGGATTACAGCGCAAAGAAGTCAAATACTCATTCTCAGATTGATAATAATGTGTTGATTGTTTTGAAGCTGTACTTTTTACGTTACTTACAATAAAAGCCGTGGCAAATAAAAACATTGCTACACCTACTGCATAAACGAATGTTTTGAATCGTAAATGTTTGATTTTCATAAGCTATTATATTTTTTTTAATTCATTTTTATATTTAATTTTTTACTCAATATTTCAAGTTACAAATCTACAACTATTTTTTGATATTCATAGTCTTTTATTCTGTTTTTTTTTATAGAAAGATTGACGAAATAGTTAATTTATTTAAAATCAAATAGTTAACATAATTTAACAACGTTTTTTTATGATAAACTGAAGTAAATAATATATTTGCAGAAAAAATATATATGAATGCAAATATCAGAGAACTTAATGAATTGATAATCGAAAAAAGCTCTATTATCGATATGATAACTATTGAAATGAACAAGGTTATCATAGGGCAGAAACAAATGACAGAACGTTTGTTGATAGGCTTGTTAATGGATGGACATATACTTTTGGAGGGTGTTCCCGGACTTGCTAAAACGTTGGCTATTAAATCGTTGGCAAGTACTATCAATGCTTCTTTCAGTCGTATTCAATTTACTCCCGACTTACTGCCGGCAGACCTTATAGGTACTATGATTTATAGTCCGCAGAAAGAAACTTTTATAGTAAAGAAAGGTCCTGTTTTTGCGAATTTTATACTTGCTGATGAAATAAATCGTTCTCCGGCAAAAGTGCAAAGTGCTTTGCTTGAAGCCATGCAGGAACATCAAATTACCATTGGCGACCAAACTTTTAAACTTGATGACCCATTTTTAGTGTTGGCAACGCAAAATCCTATTGAACAGGAAGGAACTTATCCTCTTCCTGAAGCTCAAGTTGATAGATTTATGCTTAAAGTAATTGTTGGCTATCCGGATAAAGAGGAAGAAAAATTGATATTGCGACAGAATGTTCTTAAAACAACACCAAAATGTAATAAAATAGTTCAGATAAAGGATATACTTGAACTGAAAGACCTCGCCCGTACTGTCTATTTAGATGAAAAAATTGAAAATTATATAACAAGTATAGTTTTTGCTTCTCGTTATCCTGACCAATACGGTATGAAAAATTATACATCTATGATAAGTTACGGAGCTTCTCCAAGAGCATCTATAGGACTTGCCTTAGCTGCTAAAGGTTATGCTTTTATCAAAAGAAGAGGTTATGTGATACCGGAAGATGTGAGAGCTGTCGCTTTTGATGTCCTCCGTCATAGAATTGGCTTGTCTTATGATGCCGAAGCCGAAAATATTACATCTGATAATATTATAAATGAAATTTTAAACAAAGTTGAGGTTCCTTAATAGCGAATTAAAAGCAATGTTATGTTCCTTTTATATATTAAATAACCTAATTGTTTTGAAGTGGATACTAAAGATGTATTAAAAAAGGTAAGAAAAATAGAGATAAAAAGTCGTGGCTTGTCCCAACAGATTTTTGCCGGTCAGTATCACAGTGCTTTCAAAGGTATTGGTATGGCTTTTAGCGAAGTACGTGAATATCAATTCGGAGATGATACGAGAAATATTGACTGGAATGTGACAGCCCGTTATAACCGTCCTTTTGTGAAAGTATTTCAGGAAGAGCGAGAACTTACCGTAATCCTTTTAGTTGATGTCAGCGGCTCTAATGAATTTGGAACAACAGACAGCCTGAAAGAAGAAACTATAACCGAAGTGTCGGCAGTCCTCTCATTTTCTGCAATTAATAATAATGATAAGGTCGGAGTAATCTTTTTTTCGGATAAAATAGAAAAGTTTATACCTCCTAAGAAAGGTACTACACATATTTTGCGTATTATTAGAGAATTAGTGGATTTTAAGCCATGCAGCCAGAAAACAGACGTGGCTCTCGCTCTTAGATACCTGACTAATACAATGAAAAAAAGAGCAACTGTTTTTATTCTTTCCGATTTTATTGCTCCTGATTTTGAAAATGCTCTGAAAATTGCAAGATATAAACACGATATAGTCGCTCTTAGAGTTACCGACCCCAGAGAGATAACGTTTCCAAATGTAGGCTTGGTTCGTGTGAGTGATAAAGAATCAGGCAAAACATTATGGATGGATACCTCATCAAAAAAAGTACGTGAAGATTATAGAAAGTGGTGGCTCATTAAAGAACAGGAACTTAAAAAACTGTTCTTAAAGTGTGGCGTAGACTATACAAGTCTTAGTACAGATAGAGATTATGTCAAAGATTTGAAAAAATTATTTAAAGTAAGAGAAGGCAGGTTTTAAAATGAAAAAATTAATCATAAGTCTTTTTTTTGTTGCGTTTACTGTTTTGATTTCAGCACAGTCGGTAAGAGTATCGGCAACTTTAGATAATAATAATATACTTATCGGACAGCAAAGTAATTTCAATTTGTCTGTTGAATCTTCGGAAGAAATAGACATAAAATGGCCTGAAATAGGAGATACCATAATAAGAGAAATAGAAGTTGTTGAAAAGAAAATTCCTGATACTGTAAAGTCGGAAGGAAAATATGTTTATAACAGAGAGTTTGTCCTGACATCTTTTGATTCCGGTTATTATGCTATTCCTGCTTATGAATTTTATATTAAAGATAAATCGGGAGAAGAGCAGCTGTATGAATCGAACGCATTATTACTTGAAGTTCACACAATTGCAATAGATACCACAGCCGGCATCAAACCTATTGTTGATGTGATGAATATGCCGGTGACATTTGCTGAGATTGCTCCTAAAATAGGAATCGGATTGCTTATACTTGCTGTACTTGCTGTAATAATTTATGTGATTATCTATTTTAAAAAGCATAAAAAAATGCCGACTATTATAAGAAATAAACCAATTATTCCGGCTAATAGGCTGGCATTGGATAGTTTGTATTTGCTTGAAAAGAGAAAATTATGGCAAAATGGAGGTGTCAAAGAATATTATGGCGAAATTACCGATATTTTGCGGCGTTATATAGCCGGAATGTTTGGCGTTCAGGCAGTGGAAATGATTACCGATGATATTTTTGAACAATTATCAAAATACAAAATCGATAAAATATCAAATGAAGATTACGATTTGGGACGTAATATTTTTGTATTATCCGATTTTGTGAAATTTGCCAAACATCAGACTGAGCCTGACGAGAATATGAAAGTATTGGAAGATGCTTATACATTTGTTAAAAATACGTGGAAATACATTAAAGATAAAACAGCCGAACAGTCGGCGGAAAATAATTCAAAAAGATTAACAGAAAATAAAGATGCTAAATAATATAGAATTTGCAAATCCGAATTTATTGTATTTATTATTGCTGATACCGGCAATGATAGCGTGGTATGTATGGCGATTCAGTCGAAAGTTTCCGACATTGCAAATGTCGTCTACGGCTTTTATAAGCAATGGATTAGCATTGAAATCCGTTTTAGTTCATGTTTTATTCGGCATTGAGATGATAGCACTGATGTTGCTGATTGTGGCATTGGCAAGACCTCAATCAAGTGAGAAAAATAAAACAATGAACGTTGAGGGTATAGATATAATTATGTCGGTTGATATATCGGGCAGTATGTTGGCAGAGGATTTTCAACCCAATAGATTGGAAGCTGCAAAGAAAGTTGCAATGAATTTTGTTGATGACCGTCCTAATGACCGTATCGGATTGGTGGTCTTTGCAGGTGAATCGTTTACGCAATGTCCGTTGACAACCGACCATAATGTGTTAAACGGTTTATTCAAAGAAATAAAAATAGGTATGATAGAAGATGGCACAGCTATTGGCAGTGGTCTTGCAACTTCAGTGTCAAGACTTAAGGATAGTGAGGCTATCAGTAAAGTAATTATATTACTTACAGATGGTGTAAATAATACCGGATCTATAGATCCTGTGTCAGCAGCGGAAATAGCTAAAACGTTTGGAATAAGAGTTTATACTATAGGCGTTGGAACCAACGGAACAGCTCCTTATCCGGTGCAAGATGTCTTCGGTAGAAAAAGATACCAGCAAACAGAGGTTAATATTGATGAAGATATGCTGAGAAAAATAGCTTCTATTACAGGAGCCAAATATTTTAGAGCTACAGATAATCAATCGTTAAGTACTATTTATTCAGAAATTGATAAGTTGGAGAAATCAAGAATAGAAGTATATGAGTATGAAAAAAAGAATGAAGAGTATTTTCCTTTTGCGCTTGCTGCACTTATTCTTTTATTCGTTGATTTTTTGTTAAGAGGTTTTGTTTTAAGAATTTTTCCATAAAACATCATGAATTTATTTAGATTTGAACATCCGGATGTATTGTATCTGCTGCTGTTAAATGTGGCAATAATTGCCATTTTTATATTACTTGAGATAAGCAGAAAGAAAAAGTTGTGTAAAATTGGGAAAGAGATAACTGTTTCCAAATTGTTGCATGGCGAATCGACAATTTTGAGAAGACTGAAATATGTTCTATTTATATTGGGCTTCAGTAGTTTAATTGTTGCTTTGGCAAATCCACAGGAAGGATCAAAAGTTGAAACTATTGAAAGAAAGGGCGTTGATCTTATGATAGCTTTGGACATCTCGAACAGTATGCTGGCAGAAGATATAAAACCATCAAGGTTAGAACGTGCTAAACAAGCTATTTCACTTTTGTTGGATAACATGAAAAATGATAGAATAGGTTTGACTGTCTTTGCCGGTAAAGCTTACTTGCAGTTGCCTTTGACGATGGATTATAATTCCGTAAAAATGTTGTTGTCAACAGTTGACCCTACTTTTATTCCTGTACAAGGCACGGCGTTGGCAGAAGCAATAAAACTTTCCGTTAAATCTTTTAACGAAAGTGACCATAGTAAGGCTGTAATAATTATTACAGATGGAGAAAATCATATTGGAGACGCAGTTTCTGAAGCAAAAGCAGCAAAAGAAAATGGAATAACCGTTCATACAATAGGCATTGGTACTCCTGATGGCACTCCTATACCTATCATACAAAATGGTAGAACAATAGGATACAGAAAAGATAAAAACGGAGCCACTGTGGTTACGAAATTAGATGAAGAGTCTCTAAAGCAAATAGCTGAAGCCGGCGGCGGAGCTTATATACGTGCAAATAGTGCAAGAGTTGGATTGAAAAAGATATTTGACGATATTAATGCTATGGATACTACTGTTTTTGAAACACAAAAAGTAACAGATTACAAAGACGGATTTCAGTATTTCGTTGCATTAGCAATATTGTTTTTCTTTCTGATAATTGTGCTGCCTGATAAAAGTAATGGTAAATTGAGATTGGACAATATATTAAAAAAAGAATCAAAATGATTAATTATAAAGTAGTTATCTTATCAATGGTTTTTGCGCTTTTTATGTCGGTAACATTATATGGGCAAAAAGAACGCACATTCGTCAGAAAAGGTAATAAAAACATGGAGCGTAAAGATTATAAAGAAGCCGAGATACAGTATAGAAAGGCGTTAGAAGAATCACCGCTTTGTAATGAGGGCGAATTTAATCTGGGTAATTCATTATATTTGCAAAACAATTATGAAGAAGCAATGACTTCTTATGCGGCTGTTGCAAAGCGTAGTGATGATGTAAAAACTAAGTCGTCTGCACTTTATAATTTGGGCAATACTCTTTATGACGGACAAAAATATGCGGAAGCTGCAGAAGCATATAAACAGACTTTGCGATTAGACCCGAATAATGAAAATGCGAGATATAATTTGGCTATGGCTCAACAAAAATTGCAGGAAAGTGAACAGCAGGAGCAGCAAAATCAAGATGGAGAAAATCAAAATTCTGATAATCAGGATCAGCAGCAGCAACAGCAAAATCAGCAGCAAGAGGGCGAAGAAAATCAGGAAAAGCAGCAAAGCGAAAGCCAAGAACAGCAGCAACAACAAGCTCAACAGGGTGAGGAAGGTCAGGGAGAAGATCAACAGGCAATATCTAAAGAAGATGCTGAGCGAATGCTTGACGCATTAGAAAATGAAGAACAGAAGACTATAGAAAAAATACAAAAAGATAAAACTAAAGGTCAGAATGTTAAAATAGATAAGGATTGGTAAAGATCTTTGAATAATGATGAAACCTATTAAGATAATTATTGTCAAATAAAGAAGTGTTTTAGTGTTATGAGAAATTTTTCAATTTTTTGATTTCTACGTATAAAATAAAGAAATGTATGAAAATAAGATATTTATTATTAATAATATTTGTAATACCGTTGATAACATTTGGGCAGGAAGTTCAATTTGTTGCCAAGGCTCCGGATATTGTACGAGTAGGAGAACAGTTTGTGTTGAGTTATACAGCAGATCAAAAAGTCAGTGATTTTAAATATCCTGATATGGAAGGATTTACTATACTTTCAGGTCCTAACACATCTACGAGTTCAAATTTCCAATTTATTAATGGGAAACAGCAAAGGTCTACTTCCATTACTTATACATTTTATTTACGTGCAAACGCTGCAGGAGCCTATACAATAAAACCTGCAACCATAACATTCGAAAAGAAGACTTATGCGTCAAATGCAGTTCAAGTACAGGTAGTACAGCAAAATAACCAGCAAAATCAGCAAAGTAACCAGCAAAATCAGCAGCAGAGTCAGCAAAACCAGCAGTCGAGAGGTTCTACTTACAATAATACACCAATAAATAAGAATGATTTATTCATTACGTCTGAAGTTAATAAAAGAGAGGTGTATATAGGGGAGCAGATTGTAATGTCTCATAAAATTTATACAAAAGTTGATATTGCGGGTTTTGGTGATGTTAAATTTCCTTCATATACAGGTTTCTGGAAAGAAGATGTTGAATTAGACAACATACAATTATCGCCTACGACATATAATGGTCAAACTTATTATTCTGATGAAATGCAACGTAATATTTTGTTTCCGCAAAAGTCGGGTGAAATTACGATACCGGCTGCCGAAATAGAAGTTATAGCTAAAGTAAAAACACCGGCACAGCAAAGAAGAGGCGTGTTTGGAGATCCTTTCTTTGATGATTTTTTCAGTACGTATCAGAATGTTTCTGTTTTGTGTACGACAACGCCGATAACAATAAAGTCGAAGCCATTGCCGACCGAAGGGAAACCGGCTTCATTTTCCGGTGCCGTAGGTAATTTTAGCATTTCAGCTACTATTGATAAAACGGAATTAAAAGCAAATGAGGCTATTACGTTGAAATATACTATATCCGGAAGTGGAAATATACGTTTGATAGATAAAGTTGACGTGAAATTTCCAAGTGATTTTGAAGTATATAAACCTAAAATTACGCAGAATATTAAAACTAATGCTAATTCCGTATCAGGCAATAAAGTTTTTGAATATGTCATTATTCCAAGAAACTCCGGAAGTTTCAAGATAAATTCATTCGATTTTTCATATTTTGACCCTAATAAAAAGACATACGTAACATTACACACACCGGAGTTTAATGTAGAAGTTGAAGATGCAGGTGTTGTAGGTGGCGGAAATTCTGTGGTAAATACAGTAGCTCGTGAAGATGTTGTAACTTTGGGCGAAGACATCAGATATATCAATAGCAATATTCCTGATTTTGAAAAAAAGACAAGTGTCAACTTTGGCAGTAGTGCTTATTATGTGATTATTGGCAGTATAACATTATTGGTGCTATTACTGACGTTGGGAGCAAAAATCATGATAAAAAAGAGAAACGACACAGAATATATGCGTAGAAAACATGCCGAAGCAATAGCGATGAAGAGACTGAAGAGAGCTAAAATATTGTTAGATAGTA
>JALNXP010000296.1 GCA_023230285.1 Bacteroidales bacterium
TTAATAGTACACAGATTATCGCCGGCACCAAGAAACATCAAAGTTCCATCATCATTGACCACCCATTGCTCAGCAGCAAGTTTATCGGCTTGTTTTTGCTTCTCGCCAAGCTCCGCAGACGTCATCTGTGCGCGTGAAACCGGATTACCGACTAAGCCTTGCCAGCCGCTCAAATCTTTTTCATTAAAAATACGAATATAGCCCGCATCCAAACCTGCAACCTCATCAAAATACTTATTAATATTTTCGATATAATAATCTGCATCAGAATCATCGGAATTTTTCAAGACAATTTTGGCTGTATTCAACAATTTAGTAGTTTCATTACCGGCATATTGCTTATTATTGACAGCAATTTTATAGACTCCCATCGCTGCTGCATTAGCCACTTCCACATCATCAAGGTACTTGCCGCAAACCATCATGCCCAAAAACGTATTAGTATTAGCAATAGCTTTCAATATATAGGCACGTTCTTCACCTACTGTATTATTGTCGAGTAACTTCCTCAAAAACAACAACTTCTGTTCAGCAGCAACGTCCCATTTATTTATCATAGCAACATAATCCGCAACCGAAATATTGCCTTCCACAAAATAAACAGCTCTATTTATATCCGTTTTAGAAATCGGCAAATAATAACGTTCTTGTTTATAGTCAGATAGCGATTGCATTCTATTTACTAAAATATCATATTGTTTATCAACCTCAAGAGATGATAATGCTGCCAAGACAGCATCTTGATAAGGAGCAACTTCGCTATGAGGTGCACCATCAAGCAATTGCAGATAATCTTCATATCTTTCAAGAGTTGCCACCTTTTTCAATGAATTTTGAGCTTCTTTTTTCACTTCACCATTTTCATCATTAAGGTGAGATATTACCAAATTAGCATAATCTTTTGCCTGACATTCTCCTATGATATTCAAGATAACAGCCTTGCCATATTCCGAAGCTGTTTTAAAATCTCTGACAACAATATCAGCAACATTACCTTGGGTTGTCAGCAGTGCCGATTTAACTACATTAAGTCGTTGAACATCATTTTGGACGAGCAAATCAGAAAGGATTTTTACAGCCTCATCACCACCAATATTCGCAATTCCTTTAACCGAAGCAGAATACACTTCTATATCAGACGAGTTCAAATATTGCTGAAAAACAGCTATATACTCAGATTTTTGCCATGTATTCAGCAAATACAAAGCATCAACTTTCACTTCATCATTATAATAAGGCAACAAAGCTGCTAAAGATTTTCCTAATGTTGCACCATCATAATCGGCAGCAGCATTAATAGCGGCTTGTCGAAAATTTCTGTCGGCATCATTAAGAGCGTTGATTACGAGTGCATTTTTATCATCAGACCATTTCAAAAGATAATCAAGAGCGGCAATGCGAATGTTATTATCGTTCTTAGTACCTGTATAAGGCTCTACCTCAGCTATATATGTTTTATAATTTGATGTATTGGTAATACGGTTTATTAGAGTCAGATAGTCATAAGCCGATTTTTTCTTCAGCAGAGGCAAAGACTTTTCGGTACCGCAATTAGCGAGAGCGTAGTAAGTAATTTTTCGCAAATTCTTAGTACCTTTTTTAGCAATATTCAGCAGGTCATCTTCTGCAAGCGGAGAGCCGAGAGCAGCGAGAGCCGATATTGACTGTTTAGACGGTTCGAGTTTCATTATATTGCGTACAGCCTGTTCGCCGCCGACAGCAGTAATAGCCTCAACAGCAGGAGCATACAGTTCCGGCGTTTGAGCTGCCTGAGATAGAGCCATAAGAGAACTTTCTTTTTTGAGCAATTGTAATTCCCTGATAATAAACGCCTTATTATAGTTGTCAGAGATTTTATTCAGAGCTTTGCACAAACTGTTAGTCACCAATTGACTTTTTGCCGCATCTGTGTCAGGACGTGAAACATACAGGACAATGCCATCGATAGCATATTCTACTTGCGGCAGGGTTTCGCCCTGAGGTTTCAGCATATCGGTAAGCATTAAAATACCATCTTCGCCGGTTGACAATATGTCTTCCATAAGACGCACGAAGAGTTCTTCTTTATCAGCAGGAAGCTGATTCAGTGCATCACCAATTTTAGTCGATATTGCTCTATTTACATCTTGAGCGTTGGTAATTAAAGAGTTCACCGACAAAAGTACTGCCAATATCATATATATAAACTTTTTCATCACAATTATTTTTATTTAAACAAAACTTAAATTCTCCACAATCCGCGCATTGGCTGATTAATCAACCCGTTAGCTTCATCATCGTTAATAAACTCCAACCTATCCGAGTCGAATCGCAAATTACGATGCAGTCGCAGAGCTACTACGCCCATATTTACGACAGTGCTGCTTCTAAAGCCGTTTTTCTCATTAAGAGCAAAAGGTTTACGGGTTCTGATGCAGTCGATGAAGTCGGTATTTTGCGGTTTAGGTTCGGGGTATTCGGCGAGTTTCGTTTGCCAGTCGGGGATGTCGCAATAGAAATTTTGGTAGACATTACCATTAGGTCCTGCGATATACGGCGTTTTCGGGTTGCCGAAGTCTTCGCCCCAGAGGACTATTTTGCAGCCATCAGCATAAGTATAAGTAATGCTTCGCCATGTGCCGACAGCGTCATGATGTTGTTGCGGTGCATCGATTTCGACTTTTATGGGGCTTTCATCATCTTTGCCGAGAAGATATTGGACAGGGTCTATATAATGTTGTCCCATGTCAGCTAATCCGCCGCCGTCATAATCCCAATAGCCTCTAAAGGTCTGATGCACCCTATGGTGGTTATAAGGTTTGTAGGGTGCCGGACCCAACCACATGTCGTAGTTCAGGTTAGACGGAACTATTTCA
>JALNXP010000297.1 GCA_023230285.1 Bacteroidales bacterium
TGATATACAAACATATAATATTCGTTACCGTTAAAAAGGCTTTCTACTTCTACAAGATATTTTCCGTCTTCAGAGTTTTCAGCAATAATATCTTTAGATACTTTCTTGATAATTTCGCTTCTTTCTTGTTCTGTTGTCTCCGGTGTAACATCAGCGAGGATACGTTCAGTTACATCTTCCATTCTTAAGAAAAACGTTGCTGTAAGTCCATCGCAGGGTATTTCTTCGGAGAAATCGTTAGCCCAGAACCCGTCAGTCAAGTAGTCGTGGTCAACGGAGCTGTGCTTCTGGATAGCATCATAACCACAGTGGTGGTTGGTAAACAAAAGACCTTGCTCGGAAACGACTTCTGCTGTACAGAAATTTCCAAAATTGACGATAGCATCTTTTAAGCTGGTATTGTTGATGCTGTAAATGTCTTCTGCAGACAAATGCAACCCCATGCTTTTCATTTGCTCGTAATTCAAGTCTTTTACGAAAATAGGCAGCCACATGCCTTCATCCGGAGCGGCTTTTGCACATAATAAATTAGCAATAAAAATACTGCTGATAATTGTTAATAGATACTTTTTCATTATTATAAAAAATTTAGAATATATTTTCTTTCGATGATTAGATTTATGTTGAGACTATAAAAGTAAGATTTAGTTACAGAAAATACTGTAACACTTAAATATTTTTAACAAAAGTCTTAGATATGGTTAATATAGTTGTTTGCCTTGTGAGAATACTATATCAACAGGAATATTAGCTTCGTTAATACGGTCTAAGTCGGCTTGAAGTTGTGGTCTTACAACGCCTTCGGTCATGATAAGATTTTTGGTGGCTTCATAGTCTCCATTGCCCTGTAAAGTCAGGATTTGTTGTATAGAAGAAATCATAGCTGCATACATTTTGTCAAAGTTGACGGTGTATTTGCCGGTTTCAGCGTTTCTGCTGAAAGCGCCCTGCTGTTCAAAATAGTTGAATCTCATCATGTTGGCTTTGCCATGAGCGCTTGCGGCACCAAAGCGACTTGAGCGGAAAATGCCTACGAAAAATGTAACAAAATTATCCATTAACTCACCGGAAGTAATTTCACCCTGCTCATAAAGTTTAGACACTAAGTAAAGTCCCATAATATCGGCTTTTGCTTCTTCCAAAGATGAGTATTGCTCTTTAAGAGCCTCGCGCACCGTTTGAGTTCCGTCTATGGTATTTTTGATACCCATCGCATGTCCTACTTCATGGAAAGTGGTGTTCTCAAAGAAAGCATCAAATTTAACATGCTGCAACTGCGATTCATCTAAAATGACATTGGCAATAGGCATCACAATTTTGTCGAATTTTGCCTGCATGGAGTTTTTGAGCTGTAATTTGCGAGAACCGTATTTAAGATGAACCTCTTCGTCATTAGGTAAGTTGATGGCGATAGTCTTACTGCCGGCGTTACAGTCGCCTTTGTAGTAAATTGCATCGTAAACGTTGATGTCCGCTTTAGAGCCGGGAACTTCTTTTTTGTAAATGTCATCAACAGGCAGACTTTGTTGCAAAGCCGGAAGCATTGCAGAAAATTTGGACAATTTTGCACTCCAGTCAAGGTCTTTGACTAATATAAAAGATTCAAAAGCGCATTTATAACCAAATAAGGCATCTTCATAATTTTCGATAGGTCCAACTACAAAATCTATATTAGCGTTTTGCATTTCCATCCACGCAAAATCGCTGGGTTGATAATTTGATGTGATTAGTGCGTCAGCTCTGAGAGTTAAATAGTTTCTCAAACCTTTGTCATCAGCATATTTGGCAGCTTCTTTCATTAAATTTGCAGCCTTCTGTAACTGAGATTTATAAGCATCTTGATACCAAACACATTTCAATTTTCCGTTTTCATCGCGGCGGATGAGAGTATAACCGGAAGTTTTATCGGGACATTCAAAAGCTTCAAACTCCTCTTTCGTCATATCTACAGGATAAAAATTAGCTCCAAGAGGTTTTTGATAAATCAAATCTATAAAAGAAATGTTGTCATCTAATCTGTCCCATGGACCATAGTTTATTTCAGCAAATTTCTTTGTGTTTCCATCTTGTATGCTGTTTAAAAAAGCATCACGATTGCCTATGGTTTGTTTCCAATATAAATCTTCCATAATGTCGGCAACTTCCCACAAAATGTCAATAATTTTTCTTTCGTTGTCTGTGAGATGGCTGAGGTCGCTTTTCAACTCAAAAGGAGCAAAAGTCGCAAGTCTCTCATTTACATGGTCTTCACACATGGGATAACTTTCTTCAGGAATATTGATGCATCCTTTGTAGCTGTTTTCGGCAGCTTCTTCATCAACAGATTTATTGCCGCAACCGGTCACCACAACTGTAAATGCAGCAATAACAATAATAGATAAACATGTTCTCATAATAAATATTTTTAATTATAGTTAATATTTGGGTTTTTGTCTGCAAATGTAGGTATTTTATTTGAAAACGAGTGTAATGAAATAACTTAAATTAATCTTGCCGAATTACTATTTTTAAATTGTCTCTGTGTAATTAGAAAATTTCGTTTAATTTTGCATCATGAAACATTGTTGGCTGATAACACCTCTTCTATTTCTATCCCTTGTGCTGCTTTTCTGCACAAAACAGCCCGCTATGTATCCGGCGCAAGAAGACTTCCGAGACATTGCGACACTGATGACACCACAGCCCGACAGTGCATTGGATATCTTGCTGAAGATGTACGACACAATAACCGCCGAAGATGCGACTGTACCTTATCCGGTGTATATGAAATACCGCCTATTGTTATCAGAGGCACTGTTTAAAAACGACTATCAGCAACCGGACACCTTCACTATTAACAAAATCGTAAACTA
>JALNXP010000298.1 GCA_023230285.1 Bacteroidales bacterium
GGCTGGTATATTCGGAGGGATGGGGCAGTTCTGCGTGACGACCGCCTACAAATACGCTCCCGCGAGGGAAATCGGCGTGTATGACTACAGTCAGGTGGTATTTTCCGCGATTCTCGGCTTTTTTGTG
The DNA here is from genome assembly GCA_023230285.1 of Bacteroidales bacterium. Lineage (GTDB taxonomy): Bacteria > Bacteroidota > Bacteroidia > Bacteroidales > BM520 > RGIG7150. The sequence goes on from JALNXP010000298.1 coordinate 128, forward strand.
CTGGGACAGGTTCCCGACCCCCTTTCTTTTGCTGGATATGTGGTGGTTATTGGCACTGGAATCAAAATATATTTTATAAATAAGCATAAATAGTATTAAATTTTGAATACTGATTGTTTTAGAATTAAGAAATTTACTTTATTCAAAATTTAAATTGACATATATCAAATACAGTTTTATACTTCATTTGAATACTGAAAATGTTTCAAAAGGAGTAATAGGAATGAGAAAAGTACTTGTGCTTTTGATTTCTCTTTCATTGCTGTACGTCCCCCTGTTTGCCAATGGAGAGAAGGAAGCGACCGCACCTTCCACGACAAGCGTTTCGGGTACGACGACATGGCCGAAACAATCCATCAACATTGTTGTCGCATTCAGTGCCGGTGGTGCGTCGGATTACAACACTCGCGCCATTGCAAAATATCTGACAACGGAATTGGGGCAGCCCGTCGTGGTTACCAATGTCGGAGGTTCTGGTGGCACGATTGCGGCAAACCAAGTCAAACAGGCAAAGAATGACGGATATACGATTCTTTGTACACAGATTTCCATGAACATCGCACAGGCGATCGGCATGGTTGACTATGGGTTCAAGGCATTTGAACCGGCTTGCGTGTTCTCCGCATCTGCGGATGAGGTATTGACGATTCGTGCGGATTCTCCGTGGAAGAATTTTGATGATATGATTGCTGATACTAAAGCAAATCCTGGGAAATATAAACTTACCGCAAACACTGGTGCTTCTACACAGTGGGTTGCCGTTGCTTTGCAGAATGCCGGAGCGAAATTCAATACGGTTTCTTCCGGTGGGTCCGGCGAACGTCTCCAACTCCTGCTTGGCGGGCATGTTGATGTTATTCCGATGCCGTACAATATGGTGAAGGATTATGTGGATAAAGGTGTGTTCCGGATTGTTGCTACGGACAGTCCGAAGCGTCCCTCTCGTCTTCCCGATGTACCAACCTTGTTGGAGAAAGGGGTAAATTGTGGATATTACTACTACAATACGTTCTTCTTCCCGAAAGGGACTGATCAGGCGATTGTCAACAAATTTGCCGCTGCATGCCAGAAGATTATCGAGACCAACGCGGACTATCGCAAAGAAGTCGACGGGTTTATGCAGGAACCCGTTTATCTCAACCCGACCGATACGACGAAGTATTGGCAGAATGAACTTGATTCATTGACGGCTATCAAAGATCAGTTAGCCGGTAAGTAATGAATTCTGAAAAACCAATGCCTTCCTCAAAGGATGGCATTGGTTTTGTGTATGGAGGATGTCGTGAAATGAAGAAATTCATCAAAGAAATGAAAGTCGGGATTTTTTTTCTCTGCTTTTCCGTTTTCTATTATATATGTTCTTCGAAGATCAACACTTTCTCTCCTTTCGGGCACAAGACGTTGGATTCGCGTTCTATGCCCCAGATGCTGGCTGTTCTTATGGCCGGGTTGAGTATCGTCCTGATTGTCATTTCGTACAGGAAAGCGAGAATTACTGCCAAATGCGTACAGGAGAAAACGGAAGAAGAGGAGCCGGTTGAGAAAATCTCGTTCAGAGGGAAGCAGTTTTCCAAGTTGACTGTCCGTTTGGTTGCATGTTGTCTGCTCATTGCGTTATATGCACTGTTGTACAGGCCCCTGGGGTTTGTGTTGTCCTCCATTTTGTTTTTGTTTTTTCTTACTGTTTTGCTTGCTCCAAATGAAAAACGGACTTTAAAGATGCATACGTTTTATTTTGGGTTTTCTGTTGCGTTCACGCTTCTGGTGTATTTCTTGTTTACCAGAGTACTTTCGATGATGTTGCCACGCGGTATTCTCGGGTAGGAGGCGGAAAATGATTTCCATGTTGAATGCAGGCTTCGCTTCAATTTTCATGCATCCCGCCACTTTTTTTGCGATGCTCGTTGGCGTGGTAGTAGGAATTATCTTTGGTGCTTTACCTGGACTTACTACTGTTGCATGTCTTTCCATGTTTCTTCCCGTCACTTATGTGATGGACAAGGCCATGGGCCTTTCGATGTTGACTTCGATTTATATCGGTGGCATGTCAGGAGGACTTGTGTCCGCGATTCTCTTGAATATCCCTGGGACCCCTTCTTCGATTGCCACATGTTTTGACGGGTGCCCGATGGCGAGGAAAGGCCAGGCTGGCAAGGCGTTGGGCGCTGGAGTCTTTTCCAATCTGATCGGCACGCTTATTGGTGTCGCGGCCTTGGTTTTTATCGCTCCTCCTCTGGCAGATATGACGATTAAGTTCGGCCCTTGGGAAAACTTTGGAGTGACGGTCTTCGCCTTGACGTTGATCGCATCTTTGTGCGGTAAAAATATCTTCATCGGTCTCCTCAGTGCGGTTTTTGGCATGATGTTTGCAACTGTTGGGCTTGATCCTATCGATGGAGCCACAAGGTTTACGTTCGGTTCTCTTGAGCTGACCTCCGGGTTTTCATTGTTGCCGGTTTTGGTTGGGCTGTATGCTATTAGTGAAGTCCTGTCGACTGCTGCCAAGGGGAATACGGCAGTGAAGGTGAATTCGGATTTCAAGATCAAAGGATTTGGCATCACAGGGAAGGAAATGGTCAGCCAGATCGGCAATTGGATCCGTTCAAGTCTTATTGGACTGGGTATTGGCATACTTCCCGGTATCGGAGGATCTACGGCAAACATCATCGCTTATTCCGTGGCGAAAAGCAG
>JALNXP010000299.1 GCA_023230285.1 Bacteroidales bacterium
ACCAAAATATTCAACTCATTAGTATTAGAAGCTACCATACGGGCAAACACCATCTCCGGAAGTTTGTCGCCGGTAACATCAGCATACTGATTATCGGTAATACAAGAGCCGCTATAAGGGTGACTTATGCTTTCAGCAGGAATATAATTGTTCAAATTAGTGCCGTGGTCTGCCATCAAAAGAACTGCAACCGGCGGTATATCCCAATTGTTATAAGCATTATGAAGATAATTTTTTATCTGTGCTGTTGAACTTGCTCCCATATCAGCCAAGCTGACGATATGAGTAAGAATGCCCTGTTTTGTTCTCCACTCTTTAATTTGTTCAGCATAAGGAAGCCATGCAGGATCATTAGGAATGACTATAAGATATTCGCAACCTTCACCATCTCTGCTACGTGTAGAATAATCTATTTCAGGAAGAGCTTCGTAATTCAAAAAAGCATTTTTCAAAATCGGGTCAAACCATAGTGAACGATATTTATCATCACCATAATGATTATTACCACCGATAAACTCAACATCGACATCAATATCCGATATTACGGTAAGTTCTTTAGTAACAGGATTATACTGAAATGGGGTAATACCAAGGATAACTGCATCGACACCTCTGAGAGAAGTATGTTCGGAAACTTCTACAGGAGTTGCCGGATAAGGTTTATTTGTGGAATAAACCATCTCATTTTTAACATAGTCCATATTAGGTTCTTCATTTTCTGCCTGAATCTTCAAAGCAGGAGCAATGTTAACATTCTGTATAACACTCGTAGTCATGCTGTTAATAGTCACTTTTGCAGTAGCTCCTTGAGGAACAGCTATATAACGACTGATTCTTGGTAAATTAGGCATACCTGCATCATTAGGAATAGAAATACCTGAAATAGAAATTTCCTGCATTTCTTCACCTTTATAATTCAAAGATTCTAAATTAAAATCCTTTATGGAATAGCTAACTTCAATACCGTTGCCATCTCTAAGGTTCGTGTAAGTCATTTGCTGTGCAAAAGACAAGCAAGTCGACAGTGATAAAGCAAGCATGAATGCTACCACCATCATTTTTTGATAGAAAAACTTTTTCATCTTCACTTATGGTTAATTATCTTATTATTAATGATTTACTATTATTTTGAATTTAATATTATCTGTCTCGGTACAGACTTCAAAGATATAAACTCCATTTGACAAATCGGCAACATTAACAGAAGAATTTGTTTTTTTAATATTTTTCACTATTTGTCCAAGGCTGTTATAGACATTAATACTTATAATATTTTCACCGTTTATAAACACATTAGAATTAGCAGGATTAGGATATAAGCTGACATTATTCTCTGCAAAGCCATCGATTCCTATAAAATTAAAATACTGTTCAGCGGCAGCAGATTCTTCACAATCAAAATCAGGATAAACGGCAGTTACTTGATAGAACAGTTCACCGCTTTCGTAGCCGTTATCATCAGTAAATGAATTTTCGGTGATATTATTTGCAAGCAGTTCATTATTTTTATAAATGTTGAATTGTTCTGCATCAGCCGGAGCTGTCCATGACAGTAGCAATAGATTATCCTCTTGTTCTATAAGGAGGTCAATTGGAGCCATACAAGTTTCCACGGCAGCGCACACAGGGTTAGAAGATGCGCCGGAAGAATAAGTTGCCACAATGCAATAATTTACGACATTATAGTAAGGTACAGATGTATGGGTATAACTTGTAGTTTCAGAATTGTCAATAAGTTCATTATTACAATAGATGTCATATCCGGTCAACTCGGGAGCATTTTCCGGAGCTGTCCACGATAACACGGTTTGTTCATCGGCATAATTAGCTACAAGGTTAGCAATCGGAGGAGTATTAGTAAAATCGGCATCAATTTGAACATCATCTATAACAATTCCATAGCCGCCGTTAGCTTCACCTTCAAAAGCTATATAATAATTAGACGAAGTCTCAGGCAATTCCAAAACTCTTTCTTTCCAGACGGCAGAACTTGTCAAATATTCTTCTATGAGTATCCATTCAGTATTAGCTGCAACACGATAATAAACTCGCAACACATCTTGATTTGAAGACTGAGCAGACTGGGCATGATAGAAAGTCAGTGTTGCTGTTGTAGCGTTTTCCAAGTTCATCACAGGAGAAACCAATTTTGTCGTCACGCCGTTTGTGCCGGCGAAAACTATATTTTGCTCTCCGGAATATGCGTTATAAGGGTGATGGCTGATACCACCATCATCTAAGTACCAATCCACGAGGTTCTCATCATACTCCTGTGTCCAGCAGTTGGGCATGTTTTCAGCCTCAAAACCTTCAGTAAAAGGATATTCGCTAATGGAGACATTACAAATATTTATCAACAATTCCATTTCTGTAGTGATTTCAAAATCATAATCTGCCGACATTTCTATAGAGACGGGGATATATTCGCCGAAAGGAGCATTTTCATCAACAGTGATAGTAAAAGAACTCGAAGAAGACTCACCGCTGCCAAAATCATCAAAAGATATAGGATTGGCGGTAATAAGAGTAGCGAGGTTGCTATTTACAGTAATTACAGCTGTAGGATTATATACTGTGGCATTTCCGTTATTAACGAAGTTCACGACAACATCAACTGTTGCGCCAGGTACGAGGTCGCCCTGTAAACCAAAACTTCCGAAATTTACAACCGGAGCAGCAACAGAGAAAGAGCCGTCTTTACTCCATGAAGAAGTGCCGTCAACCATATTTATATAAAACTCAACAACGTGATTATCAGGGACATCATAAGCTACTTGAAATTCAAAAGCATCAG
>JALNXP010000301.1 GCA_023230285.1 Bacteroidales bacterium
TTATCCCAACTCACATTCTCCACCGGCAAATTGCCTCCTTTAAAATTACTTGGATTGCTGCCCATCACCGCTTCCCACAACGCTTGTGTAACCTCAAATTTTCCCATAAAAAAGCTGCTTACGGTTACTCTGTGTGAAGGATTTTCATTGTCATTACAGTCACTGCCCTGTTCGGAAGTGCAGCCCATGGTAAAAGTACCACCTTTAACATACATCATCTCAAAAGTTACGCCGTTTACGGTAAAGCGTATACAAGAAAGAGGAGTCGCTTTCACTTTAAAAGCTATATCGCTGCCATATAGTTTATCACGTTCGGCGAGGACATTCCAGACTATGGTGTTGTTGCCGGAGGAGATATATTCGCCAACATCGCCACTCACTTGTCGCAAAGCCGAGCCAAAGGTCTTCCCGCCATCTTCACTGACATAAAGTGCTATGTCGGCAGCTTCATCTAATGTATAACTTATCTGTATTTTATTGCCATCTTGTCGAGCAATGGCATTACTTACATTTTGTGCTGTAATATCAAAAACAGATATAATAAATATCGTCATCAAAAAAAATTTTCGTATCATAGCCATTGCATTTAAAGATTAAAATTCCATTTCCCCCATATTTCGTTCACTGAAAAACTCGGAGTTACAGTTGGTGTTTGTTTTTTTGAATTTTCCACCAATGAAGTCTTACGAACTTCGGACTGTACATAGTCGGCTAACTCCTTATAGTTTACGTTGCCGGCGGTTTCCTGTAATTTTTTCAGCAGGAAGTAGGTAAACATGCCGTGAGATTTTTCTTTGTAGATATAAGCAGTTTCATCTTCGGTAGCAGCAGAGAACACCACGCTATTGCCTTGCAAGATGCCGGTTTTGGCTTTTACGGTTACGCACTTTGAGGCAACCACCACACCACCTTCTTTTTTGGCACCACTAAAGCAGGCATCAATAAAGTAGGTAACCGAAACAGCGTTGGTGTTACCCAACTGATTATACAAATCATCGAGGCTGTAGCCGGTAGTAGGGTCGCTTCCATAACCATCGACAGGAAGAATATAAGCGTTGCCGTTGGCTTCATCAGGGATACCGTGTCCGGAGTAGTAAACTATGGCTTTAGCATTGCCGTTATTTACAGTCAGGACGTCCTTCAGCCACTTTATTTCAAACTTGATATTATTAAGTGTGGCATTTTCTACATAATGAATATGTTTATCCGGAATACCAAGCGTTTTATTACAATATTTATTAAATGTTCTGCCATCATTAACGGCAAAAGACACCGGTACTTCTTTTTGATATTTTTCGTTGGCAATAATTACCACAAAAGTATTATCATTGACAACATTTGTTGTCGGTATATTTACGTCCACGTCAGATTCGCCAACGGTGATTGTTCCACCGCCAATATTTTGTCTGCCCGTATTATTGCCTCCCGAAGGAATATCTATATCGATAGGGGCAAAATTAATATTGACATCTACAGAAGCGAAAGTAGCCTGTTGCGAATTGTCGTACCAATAAGTTTGTCCTTGTGAAGTGAAAGCCATTTTCTTTAATTTTACATTATCTCCATCTATATAAAACTCGGTTTTATTTTTATCAAGCTGCCACGATTGCTGAAAAGCAGGTGCAGCACTCAGTGGGACCGGCACAATCATCTGTCCATATTCTGATGTATTCATCAAAAAAGTTTGATTGTCAGCATCATAATCACGTAAACTTGCGTTCAGAGTTGGCAATTTCGACTTTTTATAATCTACCAAAAACTTATCGGCAGCAATTTTTGTCAGACGATCTACCAGCTGTTGGCGAGTTTGAGTTGTAACACGTTTTTGATACTCGGCAGTAGGTTCAAACATACCTTTTTGTTGCCATTTTGTGATGCTGTCGGTAACGAACATTGTTATGTACTCTGATGGGGAAGGATTTTTTGCGATATAAAACTTCTGTGGTTTTGTAACAACTTCCGATTGTGCGAAGCCACCTGCTGCGAGCATCAGAATAACGGTAAAAATAAATATTTTTCGCATATCTTAAATTTTGTATTGTTAATGAATTGCAAATATAATAATATTCATAATTTAAGATAGTCTTTTTACAGTCTTTTTCTATCAAAAAAAAATATTTTTTTATTATTTAGATAGGAAACGGCATTACAGTTCATCTTTCGAGGTATTCAGTTTCAGCAGCTTCATCATTTCTACTACAACGAGAGGGACTATGGCGAGGGCGATAGACATCCACCATTGAGCTGTCGTCAATTTGACAAAGCTGAACACAGTTTGCAGGCTCGAAATGCAGACCACTGCGAGCATCAGCAGCACCGACAAGGCGATAGCTCCGAGTAAAGTATAATTATATTTCAAGCTAAATCTAAAGAATGACTTGCGGTTGGAATGCAGATTTCTCACATGCAGCAATTGAGCGATGATTAGAGTCACAAAAGCCATTGTCTGACCGGTGCTGTCGCCGCCCTGCGATTGTCCAATCATAAAAGCAGCCAAAGAAATCAAGCCGAAGGTAAGACCTTGATAACTCACGCGCCACACCATACCTTTAGTAAAGATGCCGGCTTTAGTACTGCGTGGTTTACGCTGCATCAAGTTGTCGGCGGCGGGGTCTAAGCTGAGGGCGAGAGCCGGCAGGCTGTCGGTGACCAAGTTAACCCACAGGATATGTATCGGCAGCAGAGGCATTCCGAGGTTAAGCACCGAAGTTACGAACAGCAGCACGATTTCGCCGACATTAGTAGACAGCAGGAATTGTATAGACTTCAAGAT
>JALNXP010000157.1 GCA_023230285.1 Bacteroidales bacterium
ATTTATAGCCTGCTTTTTCAAAAATTTTAAATGCGAAAATTGGTGCAAACCATTTGATTATCAGAAATGTTAAGATTACGCTGTCCATAATTTTTATTTTATTGCAAAGGTATATGAAAATTTTAAATAATTACATCAATATATAATCAATAAAAATATAAAAGGTGAAAGATGATTTACAATTTTACTTATTCGCCAAGTATATCTTTAAATTCAAAGAATCCTGTTTTTTTTGTAGTCAGCAGCCATTTTGCCGCTAAAAAAGCGCCGGAGACAAAAGCTTCTCGTGAGATGGCTGAATGGCTGAAGGTTATTATGTCAACGTCAGATTTGTAATAAATGTTGTGTTCACCGACAATTTCGCCTTCTCTTATGCTTGTTATGGGAATTTCGTTTTTTGTGTTATTGCTGTCTGTAATGTTGTCTTTAATAATGTTTTGTAAAGCAATTGCAGTTCCACTCGGGATGTCTTTTTTATGAATATGATGAGTTTCGGAGATAGATATGTCATACAATCCGAATTGTGAAATCAAATGAGTTAATTTTGCTGTGATATTCATAAAGACATTCATGCCTATTGAGAAGTTGGGAGCGTAGAGCAGTGTTTTTTTTTCGTCAGCACATAACAGTTTTATCTCCGGAAGTTTTTCGAGCCAGCCGGTAGTACCGCATACGACAGGTATGTTGTTGTCAAAGCAGTGTATAAGGTTTTTATAAGCTGTTGCCGGCGTAGAAAATTCAAAGGCGAGGTCGCTTTTTAAAAAATTTCCTCTCTGTTTAAAGAAGTCTTCTTCGTTGTCGATTATTGCAACAACTTTTTCGTTGTTGGAGGTTATGATTTTTTCGAGCGATTTGCCCATTTTCCCGTATCCTATTATGCTGTAATTCATTTTGTTGTTTCTAAAAATTAATAGTTATTCCAATACCTTGTGCAAAGTAAGCTCCATTTTTATAAAATTGATTAAATGGTTGATTGAAAGGAGTAAAGGTTGGATATATTTTCATTGATAAATCTTCGGAGATGTCAAAATTCGTCAGGTGAGCATCTACGACAGCTTCTATAATATTAAGTCCATACCACGCAATGCTGATTATAGTGAATAACTCTATATTGTATCTATATTGGTTGTATAGTGTTTCGAGTTTTGAAGTTGATGAATATTGAGTAGCGAAATCATTGGGCGGAGAGCCTTCAGAGCCTTCGCTAATCCAGATATAGGCTTGTTTTACTTGCGACATAGGCACGGCGTTTGAATATATCATATAGCCGGTGCCGCCGAGACCCGCCCATACTATTGGAATTTTCCAATATTTGCGATTGTAAGCTTGTCCAAGACCGGGTAGAATTGCAGATAATGTTCCCGCTTTTTTGGGAGAGTGAATGTTTGTGCTTTGTAAGGTTTTTTCGACCGGAATATTTTTACCGTGAACGGTATCTGTATTGACAGAAGATACATTGCCGGAGTCTATGCTTGTGGAATTGATGTTTACCGGACTGCCGCTGTCTATTTTAAAGTACACGCTATCAGCACTTTGACAAAGGGCGGCGTACACACTTCCCCATATTAAAGCCATAAGGAGTACTTTGATTTTCATTAGAGAAGTGTGTTTTGTTGTTTTATTCGTTTTCAAAAAGTTTTAATAAATTTTCCATATTCTTTTCGGAAGTAAAAGGTATTGTAATGCTGCCTTTTCCGTTTTTGCTTATTTTAATTTTAGCGTTAAGACCTGTTTTGGTTGCAAAACTTTGTCGGAAATTGGCTAATCGTACCGGTAAAATTTGTGGTGGCTTGCTATTATGTTTTTTTGCCGTTTTTTTTGATTTGTCGCCGGCTATGAGTGCTTCGGTATCTCTTACGGATAAGTTTTTCTCAAGAATAATGCGTAGATATTCGATTACTTCATTTTCATCACTTATAGAAGATAAAGGTTTGGCATGTCCGATAGATATTTTCCCTTCTTTTAGGGCGCATTGTACTAGGTCGGGCAGATTTAGCAGTCGTAAAAAATTTGATATTGTAGACCTGTCTTTTCCTATTTTTTGGCTCAACTCATCTTGAGTAAGGTTACATTCTTCAATAAGACGTTTGTAGCTGATAGCCACTTCGATAGGATTCAGATTTTTTCTATGGATATTTTCTACGAGAGCCATTTCGAGCATTTGTTCATCGTTGGCTATGCGTATGTAAGCCGGTATTGTTTCCAAGTTCAGCATTGCAGCGGCTTTAAACCGTCTGCCGCCGGAAATCAGCTGATATTTGTCGTTGCCGATTTTTCTCACTGTCACCGGTTGTATTATGCCATGTTCTTTTATAGAGTTAGCGAGTTCTTCTAATGCGACGGCTTCAAATTCGTTGCGAGGCTGAAACGGGTTGGTTTCTATTAGAGAGATAGGTATTTCGGATACAGCTCCAACTACAAAGTTGCCGGAGATGTCTTTTGAGGTGATGTCTGTTTCGGGGCTTGCAAGAATTGCGTTTAAACCTCTTCCTAAAGTTCTTTTGGTTGAATTACTCATTATTGTCTTCGTTTTCTATTGTTTTATTATCTTCTTCTTGCTTCAGCATGTTGTTTTTCTTCAGTATTTCTCGAGCTAAATTCAAGTAATTTATTGCACCTGTAGAGTTGGCATCGTGCATTATAATGGTTTTTCCATAGCTTGAAGCTTCTACGAGTTTGATGTTTCTGCTGATTATGGTATCAAAGACTAAGCTTTGGAAATGTGTTTTGACTTCTTCTAATACGTTACGTCTTACAATTTCTCTTTTATCGAACATCGTGACGAGTATACCTTCGATAGCAAGGTCGGTGTTAAGTCTTGATTGTATGATTTTTATGGTGTTCAACAATTTTCCTAAACCTTCGAGAGCAAAAAATTCTGCCTGCACAGGTATAATTACGGAGTCTGAGGCTGTCAATGCGTTTACGGTAATTAAACCGAGGGAAGGAGAACAGTCTATAAGTATAAAATCATAATTATCTTTAATTTTACTGATGACATTTTTTAGTTTGTACTCGCGATCTTTGATGTTGATGAGTTCTATTTCGGCACCTACCAAGTTTATGTGTGCCGGAAGTATGTCTAAGTTCGGCGTTTCTGTATTTATTATCACATCTTTTGGGTCTGCCATGTCGAGTATACATTCGTAAATGCTTGTAGAGATGTCACCAGTGTTTATTCCAAGTCCTGTAGAAGCATTTGCCTGCGGGTCAGCATCAATTATCAATGTTTTGTATTCCAAAATAGCAAGACTGCTTGCAAGATTTACTACTGTGGTAGTTTTTCCTACGCCACCTTTTTGATTAGCTACTGCTATAACTTTAGCCATATATATATGTGTGTTTGCCGGTTTAATTAGTATTAATAATAAAATAACAGAGATAGGCATTATTTTGCACCTCTCTATTTTTCAACATAGTTGTTGTGCTTGTTGTATAGGAAAAATTATTTATCTCCTAAATCTTCAAATTCTATGTCTTTATAAGAGGAAGAATATTCTTCTCCTTCTTCTTTAATTTCAGGAATTTCAGGTTTTACACCCGTTTCAACGAATGTGACAGCATCAGTTATCCCCTTGACGAATTTCTCGAAATCTTCTTTGTATAAGAAAAGTTTATGTTTTTCGTAAATAAATTTTCCTTTTTCATTGTCAAATTTCTTTTTACTTTCGGTAATTGTAATGTAACGTTCATTTGTACGAGTTTCTTTGACATCAAAGAAATATGTGCGCCTACCTGCTTTTACTTGTGTCGAAAACAATTCTTCCCTTAAGACGTCATCTTTGCTTTCATCCATATTAAAATTTTCCATCTGTTTGCGTTTTTAATTACAGTGCAAATTTACAACACTTGATTTGTTTTTCGCTGTTTTTTTTTAAAAAAATCTTATTTTTATTTGTTTGCTTGTCAGATAACTTAAAAAGTGTACCTTTGCAGCGTGTTATTTATATTTTTATATGCTGAATAGACGACATCTAAGAATTAAGACTTTACAGTCTTTGTATTCGTTCTTTTATTCCGGAGGAACTAATCTCGAATATGGTGAAAAAGAATTGCTCAGAAGTATTGACAAAACTAAAGAGCTGTTTATATGGCAATTAGCGTTAGCAATTAAACTTGTTGATGTGGCTGCCGCAATTACTGAAATTGGCAAGAAAAAGTTTTTTCCTACTGCTGAAGAACTGAACCCTAATATACGTTTTATTAATAACAAATTCATAGCAGGAATACGTCAAAATCCGGATGTTATAGCCAATATAAACAAATATAAAGTATCTTGGGACGATAATACGGAAGCAATAAGAAGACTGTATCTTGCAATCAAAGACTCAGAACAGTATAAACAATATCTTGAAAGTGAAGATACTTTTTCTAATGATAAAGATTTTATCATTACCGTTTATACCGATTTTGTTTTTGATAACGACTTTTTTGCGGATTTTTATGAAACCAAAAGTATTTATTGGTATACCGACTTTTGTTTCATGAACTTTGTTATGGTTAAATTTATAGATGGTTATAAATTTTCCGAAGAAAGTCAGCCACTGCCGGAAATGATTAAAACTGTGGCTTATGATACAGAATATCAAGATGATAAAAAATTTATAATAGACCTCTTTGATAAGGTCGTAATTCATAAAGAAAGAAATTATAATTATATTCAATCCAAGGTGATTAATTGGGAGATGGAAAGAGTTTCGGCGATGGATACTCTTATAATTGAAATGGCAATTACCGAAATCCTCGATTTTCCTACTATACCGGTGAAAGTATCAATGAATGAGTATATTGAACTGTCAAAGATATTCAGTACTCCTAAAAGTAAGTTTTTTATTAATGGAATATTAGATAGCTTAGTTGAAGATTTTAACAAAAAAAATCTTATAAATAAAACCGGCAGAGGACTTTTAGGTTAATGCTTGTTACAAAAAATTATTATAATATGCGACATCTTTTTTTGTTCTTAATTGTTGTGTTTATGTTGTTTACATCTTGTAACAACGATAAAAAATTATCCGGTTCTTTAGTTACGAATCCTATAACTATGTCAGGTGATGCTGATATGTCAAAATTACCGGTCATCAAATTTTATAAAACAAGTCACGATTTTGGTGATTTGTCTGCCGGTGAAAGTGTCAGATATTCATTCAAATTTAAAAATGAAGGCAAATCGGATTTGCTTATATCTAAGGCTAAAGCCAGCTGTGGCTGTACAGTGGCAGAGTTTCCCAAAACGCCGATTAAACCCGGCGAAGAAAATTATATAGACGTAACTTTTGATGCAAAAGGTGTTATCGGATTTCAGAATAAAAGTATAGAAGTGTTCACCAATGCACAGCCTAATGTCGTCACACTTACTGTTAGAGCCAATGTTAAAAGAGGTAGATAACTTCTGTATATAATATGAAAAAAAAGTTTAATCATTACTTAATACGACAGTTCGTAGACGCATTCAATGATAATAAAGAATGTTTTTATACTGAAGAAGAACTTGGCATCATACTTCATTATTTCTATTTTATAGAACCGGATAAGTTTAAAATGAGATTTGCTTTGAAAATTGCTCTTAAACAATATAAGAAGGATGTCAGATTTATAATTTACGCTGCTCGATATTATACAATGATAGAGAACTATGAAAAAGCCCTGAAATTTCTTATGCTGATTGACATTTATCCACAATCTGATTGTGAAGAAGAAGTTTATGTGCTTCGAGGCGACTGCTATACTAAAAGTAAACTGCATAAAATGGCAATTTATTGGTATAAGCGTGCTGCCCATGTCTCAAGTACTAAAGAAAATTACGCTCGTCAAATAGGTGATAATTATTGCGCACTTAATAATTTTGATGATGCTCTGAAATATTATATGATGTATTTTTCTCAATATGCTGATGATGAAAGTATTATATATGATTTGAACTTTTGCTGGGCTAACTTGGGAACCTATAAAGTGGCAATTGATTTTCTGCAAAGATATATAAAAACCAATAATCCGTTTTCTGCTATTGCTTGGTTTGTGATAGGTCTTGATTATGTAGCTATGGATAATTTTATCGAAGCAACAG
>JALNXP010000142.1 GCA_023230285.1 Bacteroidales bacterium
GAATCGTTTAAATTTTCATTAGCTATTAACCCTGAATCGGCAGCGACTTATTTTAACCTCGGTAATGCTTATTTTCAAATTTCTGAATATGCTAAAGCTATTGATGCTTATCAAAATTCTATGAAATATGAAGATAATAAACAGTATGTTACTCTGAATTATATAGGCGAATGCTATATGATGATGGAAGAGTACGATGATGCCGTCAGCTTTTTTAATCGCAGTCTCGAAATTAATGATAATTACGATGAAGGCTATTGCTCCATGGCTAAGGCTTTTAATAAACAGGAGAAAAATATTGAAGCTTTGGTTTGCATTGACAAGGCTATCTCCATAAATGGTAAAGAACCGGACTTTTTTAGTGTTAAAGGTAATGTCTTGTTTGACCTCGACCGCTTTGATGAAACAGAAGTATGCCTGCTTAAAGCTCTTGAGCTGAATCCGGAAGATATTGACTTGAGAATAGGCGTGGTAGGTTTTTATCTATTTATGAATGAACCTGATAAAGGTATTAACTTTTTAATCGAGTATGTCAATAACAGCGATGTTGAGGATATAGTGTTGTGCTTATACAGTATTTGTAATTTTTATGCCGGTAATAAGCAGGAAGCGTATAAATACCTTTCTAAGGCTCTGGCTGCAAATCCAGATGTCATTTCATGGATTAATGATAATGAGAATTACTCCGATTTTACTGCCGACCCCGGTATTAATGAATTGTTGCACTAAAATATAATGAACGCTGTTTACGGACTTGTAGGGAAAACTCTGAAACATTCTTTTTCGCAAAAACTTTTTAACAAAATTTTTGCGGATAATAAAATCGTTGCAGAATATCACCTTTATGAGTTTTCACAACTTGACATTGTGTCGTTTAGAAACTTTTTAGCTGATAATGAAGCTGTTGTTGGGCTAAATGTGACTATCCCATACAAAAAAATCATCATCTCTGTTTTAGATGGTATTTCTGATGATGCAGCTGAAATAGGTGCTGTAAATTGTCTGAAAATTATGCGTAATCCACTTAACATTATCGGCTTCAATACCGATTGGTCTGCTTTTGAACAAAGTTTTACGCCTCTTTTGCAGCCTTATCATTGTAAAGCACTTATACTTGGAACAGGTGGCGTTTCTAAAGCTGTAAGCTATGCTTTAGATAAATTGAATATTCCGTATTTACTCGTGTCGCGTAGTCGGAGGAAAGGTTCGATTTGTTATGATGAACTGAATGAGCTGAATTTTAATGATTATAATATCATAATTAATGCTACACCTTGCGGAATGACAGGTTTTACCAATGAACTTGAAACCTTGTTTCCTTTTGATAAAATTGTGCAAGGCACGCTAATGTATGATTTGGTGTATAATCCTGATGTTACTTTTTTTATGCTTGAAGGAATGAAGAGAAGCTGTATAGTGAAAAATGGCTTGGAGATGTTGAATCTGCAAGCACTTGGTTCATGGAAAATATGGAATGGTTGAAATTATACTGATAAATTTTTATAATATGAGATTTAGATTTTTATTGCAACTGTCGTGTATGGTTGTTATGGCTTTTTATGGTTCGCTTTTGTGCGGGCAAGATGTTAACAAGGTTATAGAATTAGGCGCTACGGATAATCATGTAATGTCGCACCTTGATGTGCTGACAAATCGTTTTGGTGGCAGACCTATCGGCTCCGATGCTTATGATAATTCGGTGAAGTGGGTTGCTTCGCAGTTTGAGAGTTGGGGTTTAGATGTTGAAGTAGAGGTTGCCGGTGAGTTAGCAGTAGGCTTTAATCGTGGTCCGTGGTTTGGACGAATGTTAGGTGGCACTGATGAAATGACCTTGCATTTTGTGACACCTTCTTATACTTCCGGCACGAAAGGCATCCAACGCGGTCATCTGCTTTTAGAACCGAAGACACAGGCAGAGTTCGACAGAATGAAAGGCACGCTGAAAGGAGCATGGGTGTTGATATCCGGCAAAAGTACCGGATATCCGATAAACATTTCGGTCGAAGCTGATTCAATCAGAGCCGACATCATCAATAAAAATAAAGTTATCGAAGAAAGAAATGCCGAGATATTGCGCAACAACAGAAAAAATAATGCTCATGATACGCTAACAGCTTTAATCGAAGAACCGGCTCTATTCTATAAACAGATGTGCGAAGCCGGAATACTTGGAATTATACAGTCGGCACCTGTGCCACTTGTGGCTCTATACGACAAAAATGTAGTGTTCAATCCTGACATTACCATAGAAACCCTGCCGACTGTACCGGACATCAAACTTGATGAGAATCAATACAATGTGATAAAGAAGATGGTGGAAGAACGCCGGACTTTTGAATTAGAGTTTGATATAAGAAATCATTTTAGGATGGGACCGGTGAAATATTGCAACGTCATCGGCAAAATCGAAGGTAGCGAATATCCTGATGAATATGTCATCTGCAGTGGTCATTTAGATGCTTACGATGTTGCAACCGGTGGTGTTGACTGCGGTTCCGGTGTTTCGTCTGTTATTGAGGCAGCCAGACTTGTAGCTTTGTCGGGTGCTAAGCCCAAACGCTCGATGCTGTTTATCGCCTTTGCCGGCGAGGAGTTCGGCTTACTCGGCGCAGAAGCATGGGCTGAAAGTCATAAAGATATGTTAGATAAGATATCCAACGTCTTCAACAAAGATGGTGGACCGCTGGCGGCTACTAATGTCAGTGTTCCTGCCTGCATGTACGATGATTTTGTGGAGATATGTGAGTCGGTAAGTTCTATAAATCCGGATATTCCGTTTAAGGTCAACAAGGTGGAGCCGCGAAAAAAGCCAATATCAACCGGCGGCACCGATGCTTCTGTCTTTGCAGTTGAAGGTGTGCCTACAATTCACCTTGGCGAAGCTGATGTCTTCGGCTACAATTTTAGCTATAGAGAAATATGGCACACAGAGCGAGACTTGTACACCAAGAGCATTCCGGTATATCAAAAACACACGGCAACAGTTATGGCGGTGATAGGACTTGGCGTAGCAAATTTAGACCATTTGCTGTCAAGAGACGGAGCGTATGAGGAGTAGAAAGTTAAGAAAGTAGATATGGCGTATTGAATTCTCGTTAGCGTAATGTTGAAAATGGAATATATACACATTTTCCAATGTATATCCGTAGCCATTGTTTTCAATACCACCTTCTCCCCAAATAAACAAAAAAACGCTACTCAATTTCTTGAGCAGCGTTTTTTTTAACCGGAAAAATCCGGTGGCTGTTATATAAAAAAAACATGTTTACAATATAACCATCTTGTTTGTCGCTACTATCTTGCCATCAAGGACGACAGAATAAAGATACATGCCGGAACGGAAGTCTGCCGCATTAACAGAAATACTGTTTTCTGAAGCAGCTATCACGTACTCTTTAACTTTGGCTCCGGTATATGAATAAACTACGATAGAGCCTTTGCGGAATGAGTTACTAATACCTGCATAGCTGATGGTTGCGGTGGAAGAAACAGGATTCGGGAAAATACTTGTCTCGACTTTCTGATAATCTTCGATGCCGGTTAAACCAACCGAAAATTTTATTGTTACCCATGTAGAATCGCCGGCTCTGTTAAAAAACACAAACTGTGTTTCACATGTACCAATATTGCCTAACGACATATAATGTGCCGAAAATTCGTGTGAGCCGTTTGCCGGTATAGGTAAGGCATTTTCTAAAGGCAGGAGCATTAATCCCGGTGAATAACATTGTCCGTAGCAAAAATATAATAGAGAGTTTTCTACTGCTTGAATAGGATTTAAACGTAATCCTATTGAAAGTTCTTCACCTGTTGGATTTACTACTTGAAGAGCTTGTTGTAATTCTTCATCAGGATTTACTTCTTGAGTGGAAACTACTAATGTCTGTCCGGAAACATCTTCTCCGTCTATCAATAGTTGCGGCAGTTGTGCGTATGATACGCACGCAATTAAAAGTATTGCTAATGTGAGATAAATTTTTTTCATAATTATTATAGTTTTAATTTAGTAATCAGAATAAGTTATTTATAATATCGTCATCTACTATATTAGGTATGTTGACTTTCAGATTTGGTTCTATTGCCATAGCACGTTTTATTGCGAAAGTAGCGTTAGAATTTCTTGCCCAGTTGCGTCTTGATATTCCGTTGTTTACGTCCCAATGGAGCATCATCTTCAATCTTCTGTCGGCATCTTCACTTCCATCAAGAACCATACCAAACCCGCCGTTTATGACTTCTCCCCAGCCGACTCCGCCACCATTATGTATAGAAACCCACGTAGCACCTCTGAAGCTGTCGCCGATGACATTCTGAATAGCCATGTCGGCAGTAAAAGCCGAGCCATCGTAAATGTTTGAAGTTTCTCTGAAAGGGGAGTCTGTTCCGGAGACATCGTGGTGGTCTCTGCCTAAAACAACAGGCTCTGAAATACGTCCTTCACGAACGGCTTTGTTGAAAGCAGAAGCAATTTTTATACGTCCTTCACAGTCGGCGTATAAGATGCGGGCTTGCGAACCGACAACCAAATGGTTTTTGCCGGCTTCTTTTATCCAATGTATGTTGTCTTTGAGCTGTGTCTGAATTTCTTCCGGAGCATGCTTCAATATTTCTTCTAATACCTCGGCTGCAATTATGTCGGTAGTTTCCAAGTCCTTAGGATTTGAAGATGTGCATACCCATCTGAAAGGACCAAAGCCAAAATCAAAGTATAGCGGTCCCATAATATCTTGAACGTAAGAAGGATATTTGAATTTGCCATCTTCTTTGAAGATGTCTGCGCCGGCTCTGCCTGCTTCTAAGAGGAATGCGTTGCCGTAATCCCAGAAATACATGCCTTTAGCAGAAATACGGTTGATGACATCAACGTGACGGCGTAACGAACGCTGTACGTATTCTTTAAATTTGTCGGGGTCTTCAGCCATCATGATGTTGGCTTCATCAAAAGTAAGTTCGGCAGGATAATAGCCGCCTGCCCATGGATTGTGCAATGAAGTTTGGTCGCTGCCGAGTTCTACAGGAATATTACATTCGTCTATCTTCTCCCAGAGGTCGACAATGTTGCCCTGATAAGCTAAAGAGACAGCTTCTTTGTTTTTGCGTGCGAGCAAAATACGCTGCATCAACTTGTCTAAGTCGGTATAAACTTCGTTGACCCAGCCTTGTTCATAGCGTGTTTTTGTCGCTTTCGGATTTATTTCTGCTACTACGCCTATCGCTCCTGCTATTACAGCTGCCTTCGGTTGCGCTCCGGACATGCCGCCAAGCCCTGATGTGACATAAACTTTGCCGGCAATGTCGCCTTTGCTGTGTAAGCGAGCCGCATTCATTACGGTGATTGTCGTGCCGTGAACTATGCCTTGCGGTCCAATATACATATAAGAACCTGCCGTCATCTGCCCATATTGAGAAACGCCCATGGCGTTAAATCTCTCGTAATCGTCTTTAGATGAGTAATTTGGAATTACCATGCCGTTGGTTATAACCACACGTGGCGCATCTTTGTGTGACGGAAACAGCCCCATCGGATTTCCGGAATACATAACTAAGGTCTGCTCGTCAGTCATCTCCGATAAATATTTCATTGTGAGCAAGTACTGCGCCCAATTTTGAAATACTGCGCCATTGCCGCCGTAAGTAATCAACTCATGAGGGTGTTGCGCAACAGCAGTGTCTAAATTATTGCTAATCATCAACATAATAGCTGCCGCTTGACGCGACCTGTACGGGAAATCTTCTATACTTCTTGCCGTTATCTTGTAATCCGGACGAAAACGATACATATATATTCTGCCATATTTGGATAATTCTTCGGCAAATTCTTTGGCTAATATCTTGTGATGTTTTGCCGGAAAATAACGTAAAGCGTTGCGTATTGCTAACCTTTTTTCTTCTGTGCTGAGTAAGTCTTTACGCTTTGGCGCATGATTAACGCTGTTATCATATTCTTTCTGTGGAGGTAATTCATCGGGAATTCCTTGCGATATAATTTTTTTAAATTCTGAATTGTTCATATATGTAAAAAAATATTACTTTTGTAAAGTACAAATTAATCCCGCAAAGGTAGTTTTTTTAATGCTAATAAATGAGTAAATATTCACAAAAAAAATAAAAATGAAAGTTGGTAAATATATAGCAACAATATTTGTTTTTCTTTTGACATGCACTGCTGTTTCGGCACAAGAGTTGCCACCCGGATGGAGTGGCTTTGTTCAAAATCCGACTTTTCATGTTTTTTCTTTATATGGAAATGCATATCCTATAGTGAATGGCGAGCAAATTAATGACGGCGATTATATAGGTGCTTTTTATTATGATGGAGCAACTCTGAAATGTGGCGGTGCTGCTGTATATACTTCGAATTATCCGCCATCGGTTTTTGCTTATGGCGATGATGCTTTTACGCCCGGAAGAGATGGCTTCTACGATGGAGATTCTGTTTATTGGAAAGTGTATTCTTATGAATATGGACAGGAATTTGATGTTAATGTGAGCTATAAGCCGATTAGTAGCTTTGATGTGTCCGGACTTTTTCACACATCG
>JALNXP010000303.1 GCA_023230285.1 Bacteroidales bacterium
ATAAATAATCCTGTGCCTGCCGAGATAGAGAAATTACTGTCAAGCCTTACACTGTTAGAAGCTCGCAAATATATCTTGGAGCTGTTGGCAATTTTCATATTTGGAACGACCAATTCGTCAGGTATGTCATCTTTTAGTTGATAGACTCTGACGTAGTCGACAATCATTTTAGATGGAAATGTTGAGGTTTGGTCTGGTGGTGTACTACTTGTTACGGCAATGTTCAGTATAAGTCTTACGGCGGTGTTGATGTTATGATTTTCATTGACAACTCTTATCGGCTCATTATCGAAATACCACACAACTTTGTTCGGTGTCCATGCTACTGAATATGTATGAAATTTGTCACTGTATATGCCAACATTATGCGTAAGTCCTTTTTCACCACAGCTTATGTTGTTGTAACAGCGGTGCAGACAAGTAGTTATTATTGTTGTGTCAAAGCGGCTGAACATTTCATATATGTCTATTTCGGAGCTGTTGCCCTTGACTTCGTTTCTGCCTCTAAATGTCCAGAAGGCAGGCCATAAGCCACAACTGTATGGTACTTGCGCACTGATTTCTATGTAGCCGTATTTGAAATTATAATCTTGCTTTGTTTCAATCCACCCTGCACGATACCTATAACTGACATTGGTATAGCACTCCACGCATACGCCACTAACCTCAGGGTCACGGTGTTTATGGCATGTCGACTTTATATCGTCAACGCTGATTTCGAGTTTGCCGTCTTTTACATTCACCATGTCATTCATATATATTTGCAATTCTTTTGTAGGCTTTTCGTTTATGTCATGAATTGCATAATTGGCAACCATCCATTTTGTTGAGTCTAAGTTGTCGAAGTTATCTTCCCACACCAAATAATAATGCGGGTCGCCGGAAATAGATTGAGCATTACATAAACAGCTGATGAATACATAGTATAGAAATAAAAAGCATGTCAGTTTCATCTTAGCTGTCATAGAACACAGATTATTTATTGCTTTTAGAAGATTTATAATCTATTGCAGCTTTTACAAAACTTACAAACAGTGGGTGCGGACTAAGCACCGTACTTTTGTATTCGGGGTGAAATTGTACGCCGACAAACCATCTTTTAGATGGCAACTCTATGATTTCCATTAGGTTATCTTTTAAGTTGATGCCGGTAAATTTCATGCCGTTTTCTGTAAATTTATCTAAATATTCATTATTAAATTCGTATCTGTGACGATGTCTTTCCTTGATGTCCGATGCGTTATAAATATTTTTAACGAGAGAATCATTGATAAGATGGCAGTCGTAATTACCGAGACGCATTGTACCGCCCATGCCGGCGATTTTCTTTTGGTCTTCCATGAGGTCTATCACAGGATATTGTGTGTCAGGGTCGATTTCTGTCGAGTGAGCTTTTTTCAATCCAACTACATCACGGGCAAATTCTATGACGGCGCATTGCATGCCGAGACAAATTCCTAAAAATGGAATGTCGTTGACTCTTGCATATTCTATAGCTTTGATTTTACCGTCAATACCACGTCCACCAAAGCCCGGCGCAACTAAAATGGCATCCATGTCTTTCAAAAAGTCTTCAGCATTGTCGTCTTCGATGGCTTCGGAACTTATACGGTGGACATTAACTTTACAGTGATTTGTCGCTCCGGCGTGACAAAAAGCTTCTAATATGGATTTATAAGCATCTTTAAGAGCTGTATATTTGCCTACGAGAGCTATGTCTACAGTGGTTTTAGGATGCTTTATTTTGTATAGAAAATCTTCCCATTGTGCCATCTCCGGTTCGTGGTAATTTGTACATTTCGTTTTGTTAAGTACCTGTATATCAAGCCCCTCATCTCTCATGTTGAGAGGAACTTCGTAAATTGATTCAGCATCAATAGATTGAATGACAGCTTCTTTCGACACGTTGCAGAATAAGGCTATCTTGTTTCTGATACTACTCGAAAGTTCATGTTCTGTACGGCATACGATAATGTCGGGCTGTAATCCCTGCTCCAATAATGTTTTTACCGAATGTTGTGTCGGCTTCGTCTTTAGTTCGCCGGCAGCTTTGATGTATGGTACTAATGTCAAATGTATCGAAACACATAAGTCGCCAAGTTCCCATTTCATTTGTCGCACCGCTTCTATGTACGGCAGCGATTCAATGTCGCCAACAGTACCGCCAATTTCGGTAATTACAAAATCATAGTTGCCTGTAGATGCTAACGTCTTAATCCAATGTTGTATTTCATCTGTGATATGTGGAATTACTTGTACGGTTTTTCCCAAAAAATCTCCGCGTCTCTCTTTTTCTATCACCGATTTATATACTTTACCTGTGGTAACATTGTTATGTATTGATGTAGGGACGTTAAGAAATCTTTCATAATGACCTAAGTCGAGGTCTGTTTCCGCACCGTCTTCCGTAACATAACATTCACCGTGCTCATAAGGGTTCAGTGTTCCCGGATCTACATTTATATAAGGATCTAATTTTTGGATGGCAACCTTTAATCCCCTCGATTTTAAGAGGTTTCCTAAAGATGCAGAAATAATGCCTTTCCCTAAGGAGGAAGCAACTCCTCCCGTTACAAAAACATATCTTGTTTTACTCATTTTTTTATGTAAATTAATCTGCAAAGATACATGAAATTTTTAAATCATATATGGATAGTTGAATAAAATTTCAAATAAGAAGTGCGAAAAATTGATGTTCTTTTGTGAAGCGTAGCGAAACAAAAGAACATCAATAGGTTTC
>JALNXP010000041.1 GCA_023230285.1 Bacteroidales bacterium
TCTGCAACAAGCACAATGTCAAGAAAGTGCTTTTCATTCCATACGCAGGCGTAAATTTATCACCTGAAAGCGTGGAAAAATCTTATGATGTTTACGAAGCCAAAGTTAAAGCCGTATACGCATCTTTCGGCGTAGAGATCTACTCTATTCACAAAGAGGCAAAACCTATTGAAGCCATTATCAACGCAGAGTGTATTGCTGTCGGCGGCGGTAATACTTTTTATCTCGTCAACGAGATGCACCGCTTAGGATTTATGGATGCCATCCGCGAGCGTGCCTTAAATGGCATGCCGTATATGGGCTGGAGCGCCGGCTCTAACGTAGCCTGCCCTACTATGATGACTACCAACGACATGCCTATCATCCAACCCGAAAGTTTCGACTGCATGAACCTTGTCCCTTTCCAAATCAACCCGCATTATCTTGACAAAAATCCCGAAGGTCACGGCGGCGAAACCCGCGAACAACGTATATTGGAATTTTTAACCGTGAATAGAGATATTTATGTAGTCGGTTTACGCGAAAGATGTCTGTTCCTTTATGAAGACAACAAACTCAACCTCGTAGGTCCTCATAGCTTACGTGTCTTCAAATACGGCGAAGAAACTCAGGAAAAAACCGCTGACGAAGATCTCAGCTATTTGATGGCAAGATAGTTTA
Organism: Bacteroidales bacterium; assembly: GCA_023230285.1. GTDB lineage: Bacteria > Bacteroidota > Bacteroidia > Bacteroidales > BM520 > RGIG7150. The sequence continues at coordinate 661 of JALNXP010000041.1, forward strand.
CTGCAAGCATAATAAATTCTGCATAAACATATCACACAACTCTACCGAGCTATTTGTACTTAACAGAACAAATAGCTCGGTAATAATTGATATTTGCCCTATTAAAAACATAAACTTGGCAGCAATGTACATTTGTCCTGTTAGATACAACAACTTGGCAGACAACAACTTAGCAACACATTAACAGCATGCCGCAGGTATGCAACAATTTACGAAATCATACTCCAGATATTTTGGGCATAAACCTTGGCATCAAGATAAGTTTTGATACATCGATTTTCCGGTGCTGCAAGTTTGGGGTCGGCATCAATGAGGGCAAAAGCCTCGTCACGAGCCGCTTTGAGTATTTGCTCATCTTGAGCTATATCCGCAATTTTCAAGTCTAACACACCACTTTGACGGATGCCGTTCATATCTCCGGGACCACGTAACTTTAAATCAGCTTCGGCTATGGCAAAACCATCGTTGCTCGACACCATAGTCGCAATACGTTTTTTGCCTTCATTGGAAACTTTGTCGCCACTCATCAAAATGCAATACGACTGATTTCCGCCGCGCCCTACTCTACCTCTAAGCTGATGCAGTTGTGATAAGCCAAAACGTTCTGCATTTTCAATGACCATCACAGTTGCATTAGGAACATCAACGCCAACCTCTATAACAGTGGTAGCAATAAGAATCTGAGTTTCATGTTTTACGAACCTATTCATCTCAAACTCCTGAACATCAGGTTTTTGCTGCCCATGCACTATAGAAATCTGGTAGTCGGGCAAAGGAAATTCCCGAGAAATTCTATCATAGCCGTCCATCAAATCTTTAAGTTCAAGTTTCGGAGATTCGTTAATCAAAGGAAACACCATATATATTTGTCTGCCTTCAGCTATCTGTCTTTTGATAAAAAACACCAACTTAAGTCTATCATTATGGCTTAAATAGATAGTTTTAATCGGGCGGCGACCGGGCGGCAACTCATCTATTACCGAATAATCCAGATCTCCGTACACCGTCATAGCTAAAGTGCGCGGTATTGGTGTTGCGGTCATGACAAGAATATGCGGAGGTATAGTATTTTTCTTCCACATCTTAGCACGTTGTGCAACGCCAAAACGGTGCTGTTCATCAATAACTACAAAGCCGAGATTTGCAAATTGGACGTAATCTTCGATTAATATGTGAGTACCTATTATCAGGTTCACTTCTCCGCTTTTCAGCGCTTCCAAAATACGGTTTTTCTCTTTCTTTTTAGTTGTCCCTGTAAGCAATTCTATTTTCACCGGCAAGCCGCTCATCATCTTCGTAATAGTCTTAAAATGCTGATTAGCAAGAATTTCAGTCGGAGCCATCATACAAGCCTGATAGCCGTTTTCAACAGCGATTATCATGCTCATCAAAGCCACGAGCGTTTTACCGCTGCCCACATCACCTTGCAGTAGGCGGTTCATCTGTTTACCGGTTCTAAAATCGTTACGAATTTCCTTGACAACGCGTTTCTGAGCATTTGTAAGTTCAAAAGATATGTTGTTGCTATAAAAAGTATTAAAGAGTTCTCCTACTTTAGAAAAGACAAAACCCTTAGTGCTACTTGATTTTTTCAACTTCGACATAACAACGGAAAGTTGAAGGAAGAATAGCTCTTCGAATTTCAGTCGCCGTTGACTTTCGGATATATCTTGCTCGGAAACGGGAAAATGTATTTTATAATACGCATTTTTTCGGGGCATAAGATTGTATTTTAAAAGCAATGCCTCCGACAAATTTTCATCTATTTCGTTATAAATCTTTCTAAAAAGATTATCGATTATTTTCGACATATTTTTAGAATTCAGTCCGGAGGCTTTCATTTTTTCTGAAGTTCTATAGACCGGATGGAATCTAAGTTTTACAGCCTCGTTATACTCATCGATAGTTTCGAGTTCGGGGTGTGAGATATTATAATTTCCGAGAAAATTAGAAGGTTTACCATATACAATATAGAGAGTATTGGGTTTCAGTTTATCTTTAATCCACTTAATACCTTTAAACCAGACGAGGGAGATATGCCCTGTTTCATCGGAGAAGCCGGCTTCAAGTCGCATAGATTTACCTTCGCCAAGAAGTTGCAAAGAAGTAATATAGCCTTTTAATTGAATTTCCTGTGTTGCATTATCTATTTCAGATATTTTATTAATGACTCTTTTATCCACATATCTGAAAGGGTAATAGCTCATTAAATCAGCAAAGGTGTAAATCTGCAATTCCGATTTTAGGATACCGGCTTTTACAGGACCTACACCTTTGATGTATTCAATTGATGTATCTAATGTATTCAAGACATTATTGATATATCAATATTAATATTGCCACATATCGCTTTCGTACTGGCGGATAGAGTTATGTATTCTATCAGATTCGAGCAAAGCGTCCAAGCCTGTAGAATAATCGGAAATCCATCTGTCGTACACATTAGATTCCTTATAGATAGTGCTGACAAACAATCTTTTCCAGAAGACGTCATCATAAGTAAGTCTTCTTGCATCGTTTTGAGGATTAAACACTTCGGCGTTAACCAATACTTTTCTTGCTTCGGGGAAATACACCCAGAACATAGGTCTATCTGAGGTTTCCATTTCGTTTGTATTAGCGTCTACCATTTCAGTTTCTTCAAACACGGGGCATATTCCTATTATACGACATTCGAGGACGGAGCGTCTTTCATCAAAGAACCAATCTTCTTTAAGTCTGAGTTTGATTACTTTCTGCAAGTCAAAATAGGAAGTATCTGTAATTTCTATTTCTCTGCCGTCCTTAGTCATTGTTTCTGTTTCCACTGTCATAAACACGCTAAGAGCTTCTTCGCGGGTTAGTGGCAGGCGAAAATCGTCATAACGAGAATCATATACTGTGATTTTATCTTCTTTCAATGCGTCAAAAATCACTGTAACAAAATTCTTCCAATGTTCTTGTGGTTGTGCGGGATAGTAAAAAATCTGGTTAGATTTCTCTCTCAGGTCTATGGTACGCCAAATACGTTTCGACCACATCAAGTCGGATTCTCTAACGTAAGGGTATGCCACCGGTTCTTTTTCTGTATAAGTCTTATGGTCATAAAAGCCATCGCGTGGAGCAACAACGTCCTGTGCCGACAAATCAAAAGACATACAACAGATAAAAGAAACAACTGCTATGAACACCAATTTTCTCATATTCATTAATTTTATTTTATATAAACCTTGACACCTTGGTCAATTTTTTCCTCTTTATTACCGGTTTTAGCTCTAACATTGGTAATTTCAACCGAATAGCCGGTTTCAGAACCGTCAATAGCCTTTTTCATATCATCTGTAAAATATTTGCTATTTGACGAATAGGTATTTTCATATCTGTCATTACCTCTTCCTTTGCCGGAGATAGTCATAGTAAATCCTGTAACATTAGTAATTACTTCAAATTCAAAATCAGGTCTTGTGATATCTACTTGTCCGAATTGTTTTAAAAAGTTTTTGCTAATTTTGTTATCTGTGCTGTTACCTACAAATTCGCCAATAATAGCTATTGGTTTAGGCGTATTTTTGATACGATAATCCGTAACACCTATTTTAGCGACACCGGCATCAGTTTTTGCGGACACTGTAATAGTCACCTTATCGACTTTTGTATCTTCGATATAGAAATCCCATGAGCCGTCAGCACTTTTTGTCAGATTGCCGGCAGAGACTTCCGGGATAAGTTGTTGGTTACTATATCTGGGAACAGAAATAGAGATAGGGTTATGAGTATTTCTATACAAGACGTTCATTTTAGTTGCAGACACTGTCATAGAAGGTCTATCGACAATAAATTGGTCGCTAAACTTATAAGTATTAAGATCGCCATTTGGTGATTTAACTTCTATCAAACCTGCGAATCTGTTGATACCTTCGCTTCGTGCCGGTATACGTAACTTTACGCTGCCTGCTTCGTCCTTAGCTTCTACGACAGTAGCATTTTTAATATTGGAGCCATTAATGTCGTCAACGCCCATAACATATTTAACGACAGGTGTTTGAGTAGTATCATAAGCCACCACTAAAACTTCTGCTTCATATACGTCATCAACGTTTACATAATTAGATTTAGGAATTAACTTCACATCAATTTTATCGAATTTAAAAGTTTCCTCATCTATGCCCATATACAGATAATGCACCATATCATATTCTGCGTTATGCACGTCCATTTTCAATTTATTCAGGAAGGTGACATCAGCGGCGAGGATAGTATGGAAAAAGTGGTGTATTTCCCATGATTGAGCGTTGCCGTCAGCATCTTTATAGCCATTATCGGTTGTCAGTCCAAGTTCAAAAGTACTTCTTCTTTCTTCCGGAAGGAATTGCAGCAGATTATCTTTATAAGCGTTAATTTTATCTTTCAAGATAGCGGCTTCACGTCTTTCGCCTTCTTGTCCGATGAAGAAATTGGTCGGGACATCATAGCCGTCACGTGAGCCTATTTCACCCAACGGAATATTTTTTATTTCGTCAATTGTTTTTCTCTCTGAAAGAGCAATAACGGTATACTTTATAGAATCTATATAATTAATCAGGTCATCGCTATATTTTTTCACCAACATAGCTTTTTCGAGATGAGGACCAACTTTTTGCGGATTAATGACACTTTGATTATGAAATTGGGTGTATGCTTCATTAATACGCGTTTCAATAGTAGTGTTAGTTTGTTCAACACTTTCATTCACAATAACAAAGGCTTGTAAAACTTCTACAGACACATTCAATGCCAACATAGCGGTCAGCACCAAATACATCATTCCGATCATTTTCTGCCTCGGTGTTTCTTTTACTCCTGCCATTTCTCAACTATTTTTTATTATAATTAAAAGCAGAAAGCATATTAGCGTAAACTTGATTTAGTTCGGCTATATTTTTTGCGAGTTGTGCTGATTCTTTTTGATATTGTTCATTATATTTAGCTGCAGCCTGCATACTTTCTACAAATTTATCCATAGATTTTTGTATTGCTTCATTAGCTGAATTTTGTTCTTGGCTTTTCTTCATTTGTAATTCGAAGACTTGGGACATTCTGTTTGCCAAAGTTTCAAACTGGGAATTAGTTTTATTTATTTGATTTTCATAAGCTGCATTCAGCATAGCAATATTTTCGCTAAGACCATCGGTTTTTTGTCCGGCGGTTTTCAAAGACTCCGACAATCCTTTGCCGGCTGTCCCGATAGAAGTAATATCTGAAAGGGAAGAAACTGTATTATTCAGATTTTTGAAACCTTCGCCAAGATTTTTGAGAACGCCGGTATCTATATTGGCGTTTTGCAACAGTTTATCTAATTCTGCCGATGCTGAAGGTGAGGCTACTTGTGTTCCGCGTGAACCTCTTGATGTTGGAATTGTTACTTCATCAGGCACATAACCGGCACCATGATATTGTCCTATTAATTCGGGATATACCAAACTCCAATCAGGTTCCACGTGAGGTCTTTCAAAAGCAGAAAAGAAAAATATTATTGCTTCTGTACCCATACCCGCAATAAGCATGAAATTTGCACCCGGATAGTGATTAATTTTAAACAAGGCTCCTAAAATAACAACGGCTGCTCCAAAGCCATACAATTTCGACATAAAGTTTTTAAATACTTTACCATCAACAAAACTAGTTTTCTCTTTAGACATAATACACTTTTATTTTTAATTATTTAATTATCTGTTACCTTATTAATAAATAGCCGATGATTTGTTCCCGTCATATTTTTGGCGACCCAAGTAGCTTTGAACGCATCTGAAGCCGATATAACATGTTGCTGTATCTTGGTATTCATAAGAGCGGTCTGTCACTTGGATATTATAATAAACATCTTTCCAAGAGCCGCCGCGGACGACTTTTCTTTTCATTGCCGGCAAATCATTATCTTTTGCATTATACGTATAAGACATATTCAAATCCCACGAAAAATTATAGCTCGATTCATCAAATGCGTCTATGGTCCATTCTGCAACATTACCCGACATATCGAACAAATTGAAGTCATTAGGCGGATAATGAGCAACAATCACCGTAGTCAGACCGCCATCTGCAGCATAATTACCTCTATTCGGTTTAAAATTTGCGAGATAGCAACCTTTGTCGTTGATAGTATAAGGACCGCCCCAAGGATAAGGATTTCCTTCGTAGCCGCCACGTGCTGCCCATTCCCATTCTGCTTCGGTAGGCAGCCTGAAGTCGTTATATGAAGTAGTACCGCCACCGGTATAATTATTTCTCAAGCTTGTTCTCCAAGCGCAGAAAGCCTTAGCTTGCTGATAGTTAACGCCGACAACCGGATAATGTTCGTAAGCCGGATGAGAAAAATAGAACTTTGCCAACGGCTCATTATACGAATAAGCAAAATCGCTTATCCAGCACAAAGTATCCGGATAAATGTTAATACGCTCTTTTTTGATGAAGACGGAACGGTCTCTACGCCCTTGCGAGCGACTTGCAAAAGCACCGTGATTAGGCTTTGCATTGTTCAAACTATCCCAACCTCTATCGGTATCAAAAGGATTTGATGGGTCAACATTGCCAAGGTCTTCTACAAACATATCTTTCTTAGCTGCTGCATTCAAATCAAACCATTCATAACTATAATACAACTTTCTTGCATCAACTTCTTTTCTGCGGAAAAATCTCTCCTGTTCAGGAACATAAAGTCCTTCAAGAGCCTCCTGCACTTCAGGATCATTCCAATCGATTTTTGCATTCCAATTAAGTCTCGGATAGTCATAATCCTCTCCTGTCTTGGGGTTGGTAGTATAATAATACACATCCTCAAAATTAGGATTAGTACTAAGTATCGCCAATGCTATAGAATCGCGAACCCAATTGACAAATTGGCGGTACTCCGAATTTGTGATTTCTGTCTGGTCCATAAAAAAGGCAGCCACAGATATTGTTTTCGGCTGAATATAATTGGCACCTGTAGGGTCTTGGTCGCCAACACCCATGGTAAAACTTCCCATAGGAATATATGACATACCAAATGGGTCTGCCTGAAAGAAAGTCTTCCCGTTAGACACACCTACTAACTCTCCATTTCCGGTATTCTTACATGCCGTCAGCATCAAAACTCCAATTATCGCAAATACTAAAAACTTATTTCTCATCTCAACATTTTTTTCGTTTCTATGTAACTAAGAAAACGCTATAATATAAATTTTATTGTTTTTAACAAAAAAAAATAAGACAACTACAAATATCGGGTATTTCGTTGTGTGGTCCTACCTTTTTCTCTCTCAAATTTAAAACTATAACTCAACACTACTTCATGACTACCCCAACTACCGCCTAATGCCATACTCGACATTGTGATGTCGTAAGAATAGCCTAACATAAAATCTTTCCACACTAACCCTAACAATATACCTAAGCCATCATTGATTCTATAATTAAGTCCGCCCCAAAATTTATCTTTGTACATCAACAAAGCGTTCAAATCTACTTGGAAGGAGGATAAATCCGTTTTTATTAACGCAGAAGGAATTATTTTTATTTTCGGGTTAGAAGGAATTCTATATTGATAGCCACCATGTACATTAAAAGAACGCTTCTCTTTATATAATGTATTCTTGCCTTGTGTACCAACAAGATTGTAAGCGGAAACACCTCCAAAAAAAGAATTCGGTTTAGAGTAAAAAACTCCAAAATTGCAATCAACAATAAAGTCATTACCCGAAGAAAGCATCTCGCTTTCTATCGGGTCGCCTTCGTCACCCCATATTAAATCTCCTGCATTTAATACGACATTATCAAATCTGACCTGTGCACCTATGCCCAAATTACCGCCATTAGCAAGCTCTCTTTGATACGCATAACCTAAATTAACAGCTATATTCTCAAAAGCGCCGATTTTATCACTCGTTATTGTTAAGCCAAGTCCTCCACGCAAAGCCCTTACAGGAGCATCTAAACTTATCATGTACAATCTCGGCGACAGTGCCTTGCTCTTTGTCGTACTTCCATCTTCTCCTACTGTCTCTGTACGCCCAAATCCTGTCCATTGATTACGAAATGTGCCAATGGCATTTATAGAATTTTGTGAACCTGCATAACCCGGATTATATGACAAAATATTAAAAATGTTTTGAGTTAACTGTATCTGTTGCTGCGCATTAGCATCTATAAACAACGCACATAAAATACTGAAAACTACAATATATTTCTTCATTTTTTTATTCATAAAATCACCACTTTTTTGGCGCGGCTAAATTACTGTTTTTTTTGCAATAAACTCGATTTTTTTCTCGCTATTTTTTTATTATTGACTACTTTTGCAGAATTTCTAATGTTTTTATGATAAAAAAAGTTAAAATAGAGGATTTCAATTATCCCTTACCTGACGGCAAGATAGCCTTATACCCTGCTAATCAGAGAGATGCGTCTAAATTATTAGTATATAAAAACAATTGCATCTCTGATTCTTATTTTAATAAAATATCCGATTTTCTGCCCGATAATACTGCTTTATTCTATAATGATACCAAAGTAGTACACGCTCGTCTGATTTTTTATAAAGAAACGAGTGCAAGAATAGAATTATTTTGTCTCGAACCGGCAGAAAGTGACAATATTGCCATAGAATTAGCAAAAACACGACACGTAAAATGGAAGTGTTTAATCGGCAATTCCCGCCGGTGGACATCAGGACAACTTACGAAAACAACTAATATCAACGGCGAAGATGTTACAGTTACTGCCGAACGCATAAGCATTCTAAGCGACTGCTCCATAATCTCATTTTCATGGAATGCCGACATTTCTTTCGCCGAGGTACTGGAACATTTAGGAAAGGTTCCATTGCCACCTTATATACACAGAGAGTCCGACAATAACGACTCTACCCGCTATCAAACGGTCTTTGCCGAAGCCGAAGGCTCTGTAGCCGCACCTACCGCCGGACTACACTTCACTCCTAAACTTATCAGCGAACTTAATGCAAAAGGTATTGAAACAACGCCTCTTACGCTACATGTAGGAGCCGGCACCTTTAAACCTGTGTCCTCGGTATTCATCAACGACCACAACATGCACGCCGAAAGAATTTCTGTAACTGTTGACACCTTGGAAAAATTACATGATGATATTGGCAATAAATTTATAATTCCCGTAGGCACAACAACCTGTCGTACCTTAGAGTCTTTATATTGGTTTGGCATTATGCTCTCCAAAAATCCAAACCTCAACGGTGTCCTATCCCTTGACCAATGGTATCCTTATCAAGAAACTACTCCACAAAATATTAACGCAAAAGAAAGTATTAATACAATACTTAAGTGGTTGTCAGATAATAATCTGACTTCTTTTGAAGGTTTTACCTCTCTCATGATTACACCTTTTTATAAATTGAGAATACCTGATGCCATCATCACGAATTTCCATCAGCCTAAAAGCACACTGCTATTGCTTATTTCAGCTTTTGTGGGCGAAAATTGGCACAAAATATACGAGCATGCTCTGAATAACGATTATAGATTTCTGAGCTATGGCGACAGTTGCCTGTTTTTTAAGATATAGCCTTATGACGACAAAAAGCTATCACCAATATTGTTGAAGAAACAATATATGAAACTGCATTGACAATACATGCTCCCGTAATTTGCAAACGCGGAATAAGAATTACGGATAATATAACCGTAAAAACGACACCAACAGCCGACTTTATGATAAGTATTTTGAGTTTCCCTATAGCCGAAAAATAATTACCGTAAACGTTGGTAACTGCTATTGCCAATATTCCGGGCGACAACAATAGCAATATATATTTCACGGAGGCAAATTCTTCAGATCCGAAAATGAAAACATATACGCTCTCCGGCAATAAAAACACGAAAACTATACACAAAACAGAGGCAAAAAGACTGTATATCGAAGCCGTAACTGTGTCTTTCTTTGCTGCTTTTGTATTACCTTGCTTCAAAACATTGGAATATTGTACTAATGATATGCTTTTGCTAAACACCCAGATAGCTTCAGATATTGCAACTCCGATAGAAAAAACCCCTACCGAATTAATGTCGACAAATAATTTTAGAAAATAATAGCTGAGCCTGTAATTTAAAAACTGTAACAAATTACTCAATTCGGTTTGCCAGCCAAACATAAACGACTGTTTTACAGCTGTTTTATCAAGGTCGAATTTAGCTTTACCATATACTTTTATTGATAATCTTCGCGCAATAAAAAATACTATTGTCAATGAAATTATTTGTCCATAAAAATAAGAATAATAGCCGAAATCTTTATTTACATAATATATGCCAAGCATAAACATCAGTAAAAGAAGCGGTTGCAACAAAGCTATTAAATTATAATATTTGATTTTCTGTCCACCGACAAACAACGAAGATTGGAACGTAATAAAGCCGAGGAGCACAGAAGCCATAAAAAGCGGGAGTGTAAGTGTAAAATCACCTAACAGCGACAAAATTACCGCCAAAACGCCGGACACGCCGGACACCCACAGATACGCCTGCGTTGCAAGCTTTGAAACACAAACTCTTGATATATAATACGATACGCTACTACTCGAAAATACGTTGCAAAAAATAGCTATCAGCCCTAAATCGGTTGTAAACAAAGCAATATAACCTTTGCCCTCCGCTCCCCAAAGCCGAGTTGAAAAAGCAACAATGACAAATGACAATATCATCGTGATAACCTTCACTAAGGTCGTCAAAATCATCATTTTACTATCTTTTAAAACTCTACTCATTGGTAATAAAATCTATAAAACGCTGTTCAATCGAGTTCCAGCTATATACGGCAGACATATTTAAAGCATTTTTACAATGTCGCTTATATAACTCATTATCAGATATATATCTTGACACCTGAGCAACAATATTATTAATATCTTCCGGATTTGACAGAAAGCCGAAATTCTCAAAGTCGGCAACTTCCTTTCTGATAGCCTTTAAATCGGTAAAAACTGCCGGTCGCCCGACAGCAATATAATAAAACAATTTTATCGGTAAACAACGCGTATTCTCTTTATCATTTGTCCGCAAATCAAAGAAAATATCATAATCCGAAATACTATGGCAAAAAGTTTCAAACGGTTGATAATCAGAAAAAATAATATCTAAATTTTTAGGAAATTGCTCCATTTTACGAAATTTATCATCTGAATAATTACCACATATTACGTTCAAAACAGGATATTTTTCCGCAATTGCTTTCGTGACTTCTAAAACAACAGGAAAGCCTTTTTCTACAGTAAGATTACCATTATACGAGAACGTCCATTTTTCAAAATCGTCTTTATATTTAGAAGGTAAAAAATATTTATTATCGGGATAATATGGAAGGAAAACGAAGGGTTTTTTACGTAGTACTTTGTATTTCAACGATTTATAATATTCGCCAAAAATCAATCCATCGGAAACTACAGCTGCATAAAAGTCGAGAGTTTTCAAAACCAAGGATTTAACGAGCCTTTTAATAAAATTCAGTTTATATAAATTCTTCTTTGACGGATAAAACTCCGTAACATCATAAACAATTCTTGATTTCTTATTGATTTTTTTATACTTATGGGCAGCAATAACAGCGATAGGACAATCACAAATCATCACATCGGGAGACAATGTTTTTAAAATGTCGGACATTTTGTTTATGACAGCCTGTTTTCGCATATCCGTGCTATCGAAGCAAAAAGCATTATCCAAATTGCAGTTATCAGTTGCGGCGGACAAGATAACAACCTCGCAGCCGGCTTTTTCGAGAGCAGGCTTTTGATGATAATACACCCTGTCATCTAAGGGCTTATGTGTTTTTTGAACGAAAGCCACTTTCATTTTATCAAAAAATTTAGCAGTTGTTTATTTTC
>JALNXP010000304.1 GCA_023230285.1 Bacteroidales bacterium
TAATCTTGGGTTTTATATTGAAAGTTGAACCTGCACCGGCAACGCCTAACCTTAATTCTATACCGGATATGTTGCCGTTTATGTATATTTTCGGTATATTTTTCCCTGCGACAACAGGATTTACTACCGGCGTAGCTATGTCGGGCGACCTTAAAGACCCGAAGCGGTCGATACCGCGAGGCGTTATGGGTGCCATCATCACAGGTTTTGTGATATATATAGCTTTAACATTCTGTTTCGCTTTTTGTGTTGACCGTAATTTGTTGCTTACAGATAATAATTTTCTTACTAAAGTTGCATGGAACTCGCCGCTTGTTATTATGGGTATTTGGGGCGCAACTTTGTCTACTGCTTTAGGCTCTATTCTGGGCGCACCAAGAATTTTACAGGCTATAGCTTTAGATAAAATAGCTCCGAAAATTTTTGCAAAGGGTTACGGCAAAAATAATGAACCCAGAAATGCTATCATCTGTGTCGCAATATTGGCTGAAGTTGCTGTACTCATCGGCGACTTAAATAAAATAGCACCAATAGCGGCTATGTTTTTTATGGTCTCTTATGCTTGTATAAACCTTGCTTTCTTCCTCGAAAAATGGGCAAGCACAGATTTCCGTCCGGCTTTCAAAGTGAGTAAGTATATTGGACTGCTCGGCGTAATTACTTGTGTGTACATGATGTCTGAACTGAACGTGGGCGCTATGTTCGCAGCTGTTGCTATGGTGGCTGTGTTGTATTTTATTATCAGAAAGAGAAATGTAAAACTCGAATACGGCGATGTATGGCAAAGTGTTCTGTTGTCTATTACACGCTCAACATTGAAAAAGATAACCAAAAGAAAACTCGAAAATCGTAATTGGCAGCCTAATGTTTTGGCTTTTACGGGAAATAAAGAAAAACGTCCTTATCTTATAGATTTTGGCAAATGGTTAGTCGGTCAACATGGCTTCATCAGCACTTTTGAACTTAATGAAACTACTGAAGACAGACTGTTTACAGCTCATAAAACTACAAGTGTCAATGGGCTTATGGATAATTTATGGCTTGAACCTGTGTCGTTTGCCTGTACAGATGTATACGAAGGAATGGAAACCTTAGCAGTGTCTTACGGCTTCTCCGGCTTAGAGCCAAACTCTATAGTCATGGGATTTAGTGCTAATGCCGAAAATCCGGAACGCTTTTCGAAAATGATGGCTAATTTGAGCAAAATTAATAAGAATATATTGATGATGCACTATAGTAAAGACACAGGCTTTGGAAATAAAAAAAATATCGACATCTGGATTTCTTCGGGAGAAGTAGACAGCTTGTTTGCTCTTAATATAGTCAAATTGCTGTGGATTAATGATGTGTGGGCTCAAAGTGCGCTGAGAATTAATATTATAAGTAATAACAATAACGCTTATAGCTTTATATACAATAAATTGGACAGCATTCTCGACCAAATGAGAATAGAAGCAGAAATTCGTATTATCAATAATGAAATCGATAATAAACCGGTTAAAACATTGATAGAATCTCACAGCGTAGATTCGGATATTATCTTTATCGGCATGCCTGATTTTGTGAAAAATCCTGAGATGTCTTATAACGAAGCTGTTGAACTTAGCAAAATAGACAAAACAATAATTTTTGTGAAAGCATCTAACGATTTTAAGGTTATAGGTAATTTGGATATAGTGACAAAACAGCTGATTTTAGATAAACCGGCGGAGACAAATGCTCCGGAAAAATTATCCGAATTAGTATATCCGCTTCGTCCTGAAGCTGCCTCTTTTGTCAGCGAGTTGCAAGAACGATTTACAAATTGTTTGAATCAATCAATAGTTATCAAACTTAATGTTTTGTCATCGTATTTTTTGGATACTTTCGACACATTTAGTAAATCGGTAGATAAAAGTTATAAAAATATTAACTCGGTATCTGATGCAAGACGTCATGCACTTACTGCCGCAAATATGATAAAACTTAATCTTAATGACTTGATTACTAAAAAAGTACCTGATTTAACTCCGTTGCTTTCAAGCATTTGCAACGATTTATTCAACGATTTTAGTAATATGGCTGCTAATATTCCTGATATTTTCGTGGTTTTTTATGATGAAGAGTTGGCGTTTGTATCTCCTGAAGATTCTAAAAAATTAATGTTGCTTAAAGCAAGAATAAACAGCTTCTATAAAAAACATAAAAACGAAGGTAAATTATATGCTTATCAGGGTAAAATTAAAAATTTCGTGTCTTTTGAATTAAAAGTTCTATTTAATGAAATCCTTATAAATGTAGATAAAGCCGTTAAACAATACTTGTTGTCAAATTATTACGAAGTTAATAAAATTATTTATTCAATTAATGATGTTAACATTCGTATAAGTAATAATGTCAATTCGCCTGATTTTGTTCTTGGTGATGTTCTATCCGATTTGCGTAATCAAATTAAAGAAGCTTCAGATAATTCAAACACATATTTTGATAAATTGATAGAACAGTTTGATGAGCAAAAAGTTGTACTTGTGAAAAATCTGAAAGATTATTTTGACCATTTGAATTTCAACGACATACACGTAGATACCAAACGGCTTAAGGTAAGTAATAAAGATTGTGCTTATGCTGTTAATGAAGATTTTGGCAGCCTTGTGGCATTATTGCCTTTTATTTTTAATCGTACTATTATCAATATTGATATTTCGCATTTTAAAGTCAGATTGATGTCTAATACC
>JALNXP010000305.1 GCA_023230285.1 Bacteroidales bacterium
AGCATTGCCCATAGCCGTAATAATACTTGCACGCAAATACAAATTCAATCCTATTTGGTTTTTAGACAGGCTTGTCATTGGTGTAGCCATTGCCGGCGCATTAATCAGGTTAGGCAACTTCTGTAACTCGGAAATTTACGGAGTTGAAACCACATTGCCGTGGGGCGTAATTTTTTTAAGAAATGGTGAAACTGTTCCTAAACACCCTACTCAATTTTATGAAGCTTTTATGTGTATTATCACTTACATAACGCTACTTATAATTTACAAAAAGAAAAATTATAAACCTAAAAACGGGTTTTTGTTCGGACTTTTTCTTGTAATGATATTTGTATTTAGATTTTTTGTGGAATTTATCAAAAATCCTCAAGTAGATTTTGAACAAACCATGACACTGAATATGGGACAAATTCTATCTATTCCACTTATCTTATTAGGAGTGTTTTTCATTATTTGGTCACAATGTAAACACCCCAAAATAAGTTCAAACGCAAAAGTAACAAGCAAGTAATACTACGAAGTCCTATAAAATTATATTTAACCATTTTTTAAAATTACTACTAACCCAGATAGCTTCAAAGAATTTATCTTTGCACAAAAAATCAACTTAAAAATTATATTTTGTATATGAAAAGAAAATTATTTTATGGATTAGCAATTTCATTTATTGCTGTTTTGTTATTTTCAAGCTGTGCAGGTGTTAAAATGCCTGAAAAATACACAGTTACACCTAATCCTCTTGAAGTAAAAGGCGACATTGTCAACGTTTCGGTTCAAGGCGACATACCGGCAAGTTCTTTTAACAAAAAAGCTGTTGTCAAATTCACTCCTGTTTTAAAATATGCCGGTAAAGAAAAAGAGTTAAAGACTATAACTCTCAAGGGAGAAAAAGCCAAAGGAGAAGGACAGGTGATTAAATTTAAAAATGGTGCGACAATAAGCTATACAGACAGTTTCAAATACGAAGAAGGGATGGAAACATCGGAGCTGTTTGTTGAGCCGCAAATTACTAAAGGAAAAAAATCCTTACCCACGGAAGAGATTAAACTTGCTGATGGTGTTGTTATTACTTCACGCAACGTTTCAACTGACGGCAAACTCTACTTTGCAGACGAAGAAACAGCTAAAGCATTAGGAATGGATGCTAACGATTATTACGAAAAAAGCACTATAGTAAGCAAAGATTTTACTGTTTACTTTCAAGTCAATTTACACAAAATTGACTTAAAGCTGCCTTTGAACAAGAAAAATGGTGTTCAAAATCAAATTAAGGAAATGAAAGAATTTATCGATTTAGGTTGGTCGGTAGAAAGTATAAACATAAAGGCGTATGCCTCCCCTGAAGGAGAAGAAAGATTTAATGAAGGGTTATCCGAAAAAAGGTCTGTTTCTGCTAAAGCCATTGTCAGCAATATATACAAAGAACTATATAAAGACAAAAAATCCAATGTCAAAGTAAAAAATCCGGAAGCAGAATACAGCTATAACGTTCAAGCACTTGGAGAAGACTGGAATGGATTTATGACAGCTGTCGAAAAGTCCAACATCAAAGACAAAAATATGATTTTGAATGTTGTCAAATCGCAGTCAAAGCCAATACAAAAAGAGCAGGAAATTCGTAACATGACACTTATCTATGAAGAATTAAAAGACGAAGTATTACCTCCTTTGCGTAGAGCCGAGATAGTTTTCAACTTCTATGAGCCCAAGAAAACAGATGCAGATATATTAGAATACGCTTTAACCAATCCGAGTTATTTATTGAATAAAGAATTGTTATATGCAGGAACTCTTACATCAAATATAGATGAACAAGACAAGATATATACAGCTTACGCAAATTTATTTCCTAATGATTGGAAAGGGTTAGTAAATGCAGGTGCTGTAAAAATTATTCAAGGTGAATACGGTGCCGCTAAAACATATTTAGAAAAAGCCAACAACTTGTCGCCAAATAATCCTATGATATTGAACAACTTAGGTGTTTGTTATTTAAACAGCAACGACTTTACCAAAGCCAAAGAATTATTTAATCAAGCTGCAAAAGTTGGAGCGAACACTGCATATAACAAAGGTATAATAAACATTTATGAAGGTAATTACACTGAAGCCGGTAAAAACTTGGAAAATGAAAGTTGTAATTACAACAAAGCGTTATATTATGTTGTCAATCAAGACTATGACAAAGCAAAGCAAATGTTACAATGCACGCCGGATACAGATGCAAAATATTATTTATCAGCAGTCTTAGGAGCAAGATTAGACAACAAGAAAATGGTTATTGACAACCTCAGCAAAGCTGTTCAAGCTAATTCGGACATGAAAGCAAAGGCAGGCAAAGACGTTGAATTTATCAACTACCGTACTGATAGTCAATTTATAAATATTATAAAATAAAAAACAGAAAAAATATTTGGTTTGTTAGAAATATTATTATACTTTTGCAAACCAAAAATCGGGGTGTAGCGCAGTCTGGCTAGCGCGCTTCGTTCGGGACGAAGAGGCCGGAGGTTCAAATCCTCTCATCCCGACTATTTTTGTGGCGATGATTTTTGAAATCATCGCCTTTTTTTTGTAACCAAGTCACAACTTTACAGTCTAAATAAACGATGAAAGATGACGAAGATTTCATATATGTTGAGCAGACCATAAATGGTAATGTCAATGCTTTTTCTTTTATTGTAAATAAGTATCAAAATATGGTATTTAC
>JALNXP010000306.1 GCA_023230285.1 Bacteroidales bacterium
TGTCCGCCAAACATAGAGCAAATTCTGTCGAAGCCAAAAGCCAAGCCTGCGTGAGGTGGTGCACCATATTCAAAAGCACCCATCAAAAATCCGAAATGACTTTTAGCAGCTTCTTCGGTAAAGCCAAGTTCCTCAAACATCTTATTTTGCAATTGCCTGTCGTGAATACGAATAGAGCCGCCACCGACTTCTACTCCGTTGATTACCATATCATAAGCATTAGCTCTAACTGCACCCGGATCAGTATCCAACAAAGCAATATCTTCCGGCTTCGGTGCTGTAAACGGGTGATGCATTGCGTAAAATCTATGAGTCTCTTCATCCCATTCTAACAGCGGAAAATCAATGACCCAAAGAGGAGCGAAAACATCATGAGAACGAAACCCTAAACGACTTCCCATCTCTAAACGCAACTCACACATTGCTTTACGCGTCTTATCAAGTTCACCACTGAGAATCAATATTAAATCGCCTTTATTAGCTCCACATTTATCTGCAATGGCTGCAAGGTCTTCATGAGAATAAAATTTATCTACAGAAGATTTAAAAGTGCCGTCTGTATTACATTTGACATATACTAAGCCTTTAGCTCCTATTTGCGGGCGCTTTACAAACTCTGTAAGTCCATCAAGCTCTTTACGGG
This sequence comes from Bacteroidales bacterium, assembly GCA_023230285.1. GTDB lineage: Bacteria > Bacteroidota > Bacteroidia > Bacteroidales > BM520 > RGIG7150. Next base: position 644 of record JALNXP010000306.1, read on the forward strand.
TATATTCGGAACAACACGGAACAGCTATTGCTATAACAGCCGGAGCTTCATCAAACACCACAAAACCTTTGCCCTTCACTACATCATTAATCTCGACAAACTTCATATCAAAACGAATATCCGGTTTATCGCAGCCGTAATATTTCATTGCATCAGCATATATCATACGCGGAAATTCATAGTTTATCTCGATACCTCTTATCTCTTTGAACAAATGTTTCATCAATCCTTCAAACATCTCCAAAACATCTTCCTGTTCTACAAACGACATTTCACAGTCTATTTGTGTAAACTCCGGCTGTCTGTCGGCACGTAAATCTTCATCACGGAAGCACTTGGCTATCTGGAAATATTTATCCATGCCGCCAACCATCAGCAATTGTTTAAAAGTCTGCGGCGATTGCGGTAAAGCATAAAATTGTCCCGGATTCATCCTCGAAGGAACAACAAAATCTCTTGCACCTTCAGGCGTAGAGTTCATCAACACAGGAGTTTCTACTTCTATAAAGCCCTTGTCGTTGAGGTAATTACGTGTGACTATCGCAAGTTTATGCCGTAATTCCAAATTTTTTCTTACACAATCTCTTCTAATGTCTAAATAGCGATATTTCATTCTTAATTCATCACCACCATCTGTATCATCTTCTATTGTAAAAGGAGGAACTAAAGATTTACCTATCACCTCTATTGTTGATACAATAATCTCTACATCTCCGGTAGGTATATTCTTGTTTTTATTGGCTCTTTCGGAAACAACACCTTTTACTTGAATTACAAATTCTCTCCCAAGAGTATCAACAACTTCAAATAATGAAGATTGTGTTTCCATATTAAACACAAGTTGTGTAACTCCGTAGCGGTCTCTTAAGTCAATAAAAGTCATGCCGCCAAGTTTACGGATTTTTTTCACCCATCCGCAGAGGGTTACTTTTAAAGTAACATCGGTGATACGTAATTCACCACAAGTATGAGTTCTATACATAGTAGAAAAATTTTGCAAATATATATCTTTTGTAGATATTTAGCACAAAAAAAAAAGGCTGAAAATTCAGCCTTTTTTCTCGTATTAATAAAGATTACATCATACCCGGCATGCCGCCACCCATTCCTGCAGGAGGCATAGCAGGTGCATCTTTTTCCTTAATTTCGGTAATTGCACATTCTGTCGTCAATATCATACCTGCTATCGAAGCAGCATTTTCGAGAGCAACACGTGTAACTTTCAAAGGATCTACTACACCACTTTCAAAAAGATGTTCATAAACCTCTGTGCGAGCGTTAAATCCATAGTCGCCTTCACCTTCTTTAACTTGTTGAACAACTACTGAACCTTCGCAACCTGCATTTTCAACAATTTGACGCAACGGTTCTTCAAGCGCTCTGCAAATTATGGCAATGCCAACATTTTCATCTTGATTTTCACCCTGCAAGTTTTTCAAAGATTTGATTGCTCTGATATAGCCGACACCTCCACCCGGAATTATGCCTTCTTCATTGGCAGCTCTTGTTGCATTTAAAGCATCGTCAAAACGGTCTTTCTTTTCTTTCATCTCAACTTCGCTGGCTGCACCAACATAGATAACTGCAACTCCACCGGCAAGTTTTGCCAATCTCTCTTGCAATTTTTCTTTGTCATAATCTGAAGTAGATTTTTCAATCTGAGCCTTAATTTGACTAATTCTGGCTTTTATATTGTCTTTATCACCCTTGCCACTGACAATAGTTGTATTGTCTTTATTTACAGTGACTTTCTCTGCTTGTCCGAGATATGTGAGGTCTGCATCTTCCAATTTAAAACCTTTCTCTTCCGAAATTACAGTACCACCTGTTAAAATGGCAATGTCTTCTAACATCTCTTTTCTTCTGTCGCCAAAACCCGGAGCTTTTACAGCAGCTATTCTGATGACACCACGTATCTTATTTACAACTAATGTTGCAAGTGCTTCACTTTCAACATCCTCTGCAATAATCAGTAATGGACGACCAGTTTGAACAACTTTTTCAAGTACAGGAAGTAAATCTTTCATACCGGAAATCTTCTTATCATAAATTAAAATATAA
>JALNXP010000042.1 GCA_023230285.1 Bacteroidales bacterium
TATTCTATACTGTTCCATAATTTTATATTTAGTTGTTTCCAAATTCCATTAAATACGATTTTATCATTTCATTAAGGTCGCCATCCATAATAGCTTGAACATTAGAGGTTTCATAGCCTGTACGCAGGTCTTTGACCATTTTGTACGGGTGCATGACGTAAGATCTGATTTGTGAACCCCATTCTATTTTCTTTTTTGAGCCTTCTATCTCCGCTTGCGCATCGCGCCGCTTACGCATCTCTATCTCATAAAGTTGTGATTTTAACATGGTCATCGCTTTCTCTTTGTTCTGCAACTGAGAACGCGTTTCCTGACATTCAATGATGATGCCTGATGGCTCGTGTTTCAACCGTACTGCCGTCTCTACCTTGTTTACATTCTGCCCGCCGGGACCACCCGACCTAAATGTATCCCACTTGATGTCAGCAGGATTGATGTCTATCTCAATGTCTTCGTTAACAACAGGATAAGTATATACAGAGGCAAATGATGTGTGTCGGCGGTTGTTGGCATCAAACGGCGATAACCTTACTAACCTGTGTACTCCGTTCTCTCCTTTTAAATATCCAAACGCATAGTCTCCTTCAAATTCCATGCTTACAGAATTTATTCCGGCAACATCTCCCTCTTGATAATCTAACGTCTTGACAACGAAATTATTACGCTCACCCCACCTAATGTACATCCTCATAAGCATCTCCGCCCAATCGTGACTTTCCGTTCCACCTGCACCCGGATTAATACATACTATTGCACTGAGCTTGTCACTATCTTCTCCAAGCATGTTTAAAAATTCAAGGTCATCTGTCTTTTTTAAACAAATGCTGTAACTTTTATCTAATTCGGCTTCCGTACAGCTACCTTCTGCTTCAAATTCCGATGTTATCACTAATTCTTCATAACTGCTGATACAGTCGGAATATTTATCAACCCAGAATTTTAAATCTTTGATGTCTCTTAATAATTTCTCTGCGGCTTTTGTGTCATTCCAAAAATCCGATGCTCGCGTTTGTTCTTCTAAATTTTCTATTGAGGCAGACTTGGCATCAATGTCAAAGATACCTCCTTAAAGCTTCTATTCTTGCTTCTAATCCTTTTATTGCTTCGATTGTAGTCATGTCGGACAAATTTTTTGCAAAATTAAATTATTTTTTTTAAACTGCCGAAAATATTTATTACTTTTGCAAACCAAATTGGAAAGCTGCCAGAGTGGTCGATCGGGGCAGACTCGAAATCTGTTGTACTCTTCGGGGTACCGGGGGTTCGAATCCCTCGCTTTCCGCTGAAACGCCGCAATGCCTATTTTTATAGCTGCGGCGTTGTTTGTTTAATCGAATTTCTAATCTTTGTTATGAACGAAAATCTTGAAAAAATAATCGCCAACTTTATCAATGTTGATGAAGTGAAATCCGTGTCCGCTTTAGGCGAAGGATTTATTAATGATACTTTTGTCGTAAAAACTAAAAGTTCGGATACTCCAAATTATATCTTGCAACGTAAAAATAAATCGATTTTTACAAATATCCCTGCAATGATGGAAAATATTAATAAGGTTACTTCTCATCTTAAAAAGAAAATATCCGAATATGGCGGCAACCCACTGCGCGAAACCCTGACTTTGATACCTGCTGCATCAGGTTCTTTTTATTTCTTAGATGATGCCGGCGAGTATTATACAATGTGCATCTTTATCGAAAATACCGTTACCCATCAAAAAGCTGATAGCCCTGAACTTGCATATAAAGGAGCTAAAGGTCTTGGAAAATTCCAAAAATTGCTGGCGGATTTTAAAGAACCCCTAACCGATATTTTACCCGGATTTCATAATATGAAATTTCGCTTTAATCAATGGGACATTACTTTGCAAAACGACCCGCTCGGCAGATGTAAATCAGTGAAAGAGGAAATCCGGTTTATAGAAAATTATAGAACAGAAATGCTCGACTTTTGGAAACTCGTGGAAGATGGAACTATCCCTACTCGTGTTACTCATAATGATACTAAAATCAGCAACTTCCTCTTTGATAAAAATGATAATGTCGAGTGCGTAATCGATTTGGATACAGTGCTTAACAGTACCTGCCTCAACGACTTCGGCGATGCAATACGCTCTTATGCAAATACAGGACTTGAAGACGATACAAACTTGGATAACGTTTCTATGGATAAAAATATTTTTGAGGCTTATAAAGCAGGTTATCTGTCTGAAACACAATCTTTTTTAACCGACATAGAATGTAAATACCTTGACTTTTCCGCAAAATATATAACATTTGAACAAGTCCTCAGATTCCTTATGGATTATATCAATGGCGACACTTATTACAAAATAAAATACCCCGAACATAATCTTGTTAGAACTCGTGCTCAAAAAAAATTGTTTGAAACAATGATTTTTTAATTTTAAATTATTCTAATAAACTGTCATCTATTAAGTCTTCTATATCTTTATGTTGTTGGCTCCCCAATCTGTTGCCAAAAGATAAAAATAAAGAAAGCCTGTCTACGTATTTCTCATCTGTTTCAGGTAAAAACGGAGGGTATTTCCATATTTCTATTGTATAATCACCTTCTATGCCATTCCATTCGGTTACAACCTTTTTATCTCTTTCCCATATCGCAATACAACTCGATTTTTGTGGCGTTTTATTATTATAATGAAATAAAGCATCTGTACTGCTTATTAAGTATTTGATGTCGGGTATTTTATCAGCATAAATTATCTCTTTTATCGGAGATGTCAGGTAAGGTACAATCTTTTTCCATATATCCTGTTTCCTCTCTTTTACTATGGAAATGTGTTTGGTCTTATTATTATCTTTCGTGCTTTCTAAAATATGTCTTTCTTCTAATTCGGAAACAGCTCGAGACAGAGCAAGATAATTGTATGGAGTTATGGCGGTTAAGTCGTTTATCGTGAATGATTTAATGTTAGAATTTTGCATTAGCCATATAAATAAATATTGAGATGCCGGCGCAAAATGCCGAATTATTTTACTTTGCTTTTTTATCTTGGAATTTATAATTAAAGAAGGTAGAAAAGCGTATTCATCGGAAACGATAAAATAAACACCCTGCTCTATCATCCTTGCACGTTCATAATAACTCATTTGCTTTAGATAAATGGCAACCGGCATGCCGACTACTTCTTCAAACCATGATAAAATTTCTCTGTATTTTCGTGGCGTATGTACATTGCTGTCATTGGATACTACAATACATAAATCTTGATTGTTAAACCTTGCCTTATAAAATGAATATTTTATGTAAATATCTATATTTAAGCCCTTTAACGTGTATTTGTTGATCTCGGTCAACTCAATATTGATACCTAATATCGATATGTTTTTTAAACTCATTTGTATAAAAATTGAATCGTTATCACTACTATTAAAATATTGCAAATTTATATGAAAATAATGAACTGTAACTATGACGTTGATAAAAATATTTCTTTCTTGCCATCATTTTTATAAATAAATGAAAATTAAATAAATTTCAAGAAAAACAGTCTGTGTAAATACATGATAATCAATGTAATGTGGCTTTAGGGCGAAAATTATCAACAGATGTTTATTTTTTTTTTCAGATTAACACTTTTTTGTAAATAAATTGTATATTTGCATGATGAATTATGGTGTTGAGAAATGCCATGATTAAAATAAATTTATTTTTAACTAAATAGTTGATATATAGAGAGATATAATTAAATAATAATAATTCAATAAATTTCTAATTATGAGAAAAATTTTATTCTTTTTAAGTATTGCATGCTTAATTCCAATATTTACGCATGCACAAAATTCTGTAACGGGGAACGTTGCAGGAGCTGGACAGAAAAATCTCACTGTTGAAACAATTACAGCTTCAGAGATTAATCCGGATTTTAGCTCTGCTAAACCGAGTTCTGTCGTTTATGAAAACAACACTAAGGACGGTTGGCTCACATGGGCAGGCGAAAGCGTTTACCATTTGTTTACCATGGGTGCTGTGCAAGCAGGTATTTATTCTCGTTTTGAAGCAGCAGACCTTGCAGCTTATGCCGGACAGAATTTAACGCAGATCAGATTTAATCCCTACAGCCATTCATCGCTTCCAACTGAGCTTACATCATGTAATGTCAGAGTCTATGTCGGAGGTTCTTATAACGGGACAACTTTTACCCCGGGTACTTTAGTCGCAAATCAAGTTGTTACGAATGTGACTTTATCCGCAACAAATGTTGTGACTCTCGATACTCCGGTTGCAATTACAGGAACTGAAGAAATTTGGTTTGGAGTGTTTTATGATGTTGTTCAAGGTTATGTCTTTTCAGCAAGCCTAACAGAACAAGCTACATGTATTGAAGGTAAATCGAATATAATTAATTATTATTCCGCAGGTGGAACTACATACGATTTCTGGGCAACGTCTTCAACAATGTTTACAACTGCTTATTACTACAACTGGTGGATAGCAGGATATACGGAAAGCGAACCAATTGTCTGTGATCCTCTGACAGCATTACCTTATACGCAAAGTTTTGAGGATGGTTATCCTACAGAATGTTGGACTATGATTTATGGCGACGGTTCAGGCGCATCAAATCCTATGTCTCATAGTAGTTTGTATGCTTACGAAGGTACATATAGCTTTAGATTTTCTTCGTATAATTCTACAAGTGATTACAATCAATATTTAATTTCTCCTGAAATAGCTGATGGTGCTACAGATCTTAATGTGTCTTTTTACCATAGAGCCGCCTCCAGTTCAGAATACCTTAAAGTCGGTTATTCTATGACAGGTACTGATTTGGAAGATTTTACTTGGGGTGATCAATTTAACTCAATCAATGGCACATGGAGTTTATATGAATCAGCTATTCCTGATGGAGCAAAATATGTGGCAATACATTATTATGCTAATTTTATGTATTACACATACGTAGATGCTTTCACATTGAGCGGCTCTATCTCTTCCGGCGCCGATTGTAACGATTATACTGTCGGTGAAGGTACAACCGGCACTTATAGTTTACCTGTTAATACCTTTTATAAATATTCATATACTCAGCAACTTTATCTTGGTGATGAAATAGCATCAGGCTCAGGTGATATAAATAGTTTGGCTGTACAGTATTTTTATGCTACAGCTCAAACTAAAGACCCTGTGTCAATCTATTTGTGCAATACAGATAAAGCAGAATTCGCTTCTACTTCGGATTGGGTGCCGTTTGCAGATTTAACACTGGTTTATGAAGGTCCTATCGAATTTGTAAATACAGACCCTAATTATTGGGTGACAGTAACATTTGATACTCCTTTTGCTTATGATGGTAGTAATTTGGTTGTAGTATTTATGAATAATAATGGTGCATATACAACATCGTCAAATAATACATTCTATGTAAATTCCGATTTGGAAAATTGTTCTTTACGTACGCAAAAAGATGGAAGTGATCCATATACTCCCGCAAATCTTCCTACCACAGGTACTCGTGTTAGTATAAGAAATAATATGAATTTTGAAGTTTGTACAGTTGCTGTCGATTGTTCACGACCAACTAATTTGACAATTGTAGGTTTTACCGAAACAACTGCAACAATATCTTGGGAACAAAGTGGCTCTGTTGAATCTTGGAACGTGGAACTTCTTGAAGAAGGTCAGGAACAAGGTGAAGGCGTTATCATCCCTGTTACAGAAAATCCTTATACTATCACAGGTTTGAATGATGGAACTTATTACAGTGTCGGCGTTCAAGCTGTTTGTGATCCTACAACTTCAAGTACATGGTCCTCATATAAAAATTTCGTAACTAAATGTTTTGGCTATACAGCTTATCCTTTTGTTGAAGGTTTTGAAAATGGCGGATTGCCTGTTTGCTGGGAACAAGAGTATGTAAATGGAAATCACAGTTGGATTGTTCGTACTAATGCTTCTAATCCAAGCGCTCCATATTCCGGTACTTATAATGCTGCTTATGTACATGCTACTACAGGTACTGTAACTAAACTTGTTATGCCAAAGTTCGATTTGAGTTCTGCAAATGAAGCTGTGTTGTCTTTCCATCATGCTCAAGTTGTATGGGGCGGCGACCAAGATGAACTGAGAGTTTATTATAAAAATGCAATAGACGGCGAATGGAATCTGCTTGCCGAGTATACCGAAAGTATTTCTTCATGGACATTGGAAACAATAAATCTTCCTAATTTGACTTCAACATATTGGATAGCTTTTGAAGGTTTAGATGATTATGGTTATGGCGTGGTGTTAGACGAAATCATGGTTCGTACACCTATATATACTATCGTTTCCGGTACTGTAACACATGCCGGCTCCGGCAGCCCTGTAGCTAATGCCACAATATCTTTTGATGGTGCTTATATGGATTATACAACTACAAGCGATAACCTCGGAGTATATGCTCTCGAAATGGAAACCGGCGAATATGTAGTTACTGCCTCCGCTGAAGGTTATAACTCAACAACTATTGAGAATTTTACAGCTGTTGAACCTATCACTCGTCTTGATATCCAAATTACAGCCCCGACATTTGTTGTCGCTCCAACAGAGTTAGTGGTGAGAACAGATTATATGGTTAACGGTCATGCCGCAGTTACATTGACTAACAATGGAGACGGTCCTGTTGATTGGGATTTGAATGTTGATTATACTGATGGCGATTTTGATGCTCCTATTATTAATAATGTATATCCTAATAATAATATTTATGCTGCAGGCGTAGAAGCTGCTCCGACAATCACTGAATATAAAGGTGAAGTACAGGCAAGAGCTGCTTGGGATCTCGTGGCTACGTTTACTGCAACTGCAGGCGGTATGCAGGGTGTTGCAACTGATGGAGAATATATCTATCTTACAAGCTGGCAATCATCACCAACCGCAGGTCACTCTTTTGAAAAATATGACTTAGACCTTAACTTTGTAGAAGGATTTAATATAACAGGTGCTTCTCAAATCCGTGACCTAACTTATGATGGCACATATTTCTATGGCGGCTCAGGTAGTAATCTTTATTGCTTGGATTTAGCAAATAAAACATTAATTTCTACAACTTCTACCGCAGTTTCTACTATCCGTCACTGCTCTTATGATACTGAAAATGATGGTTTCTGGGTAGGCAACTGGACAGATTTATATCTTATTAACCGTGCCGGCGCAGTGGTAACTACAGGCGCAGCTCCTTCAAGTGCTTATGGCTCAGGTTATGATAATGTTACAGAAGGTGGTCCTTACCTCTTGTTATTCTGCCAACCTAATAGCAATGCTTTAGTATACAGATATAATATCGCTGCTAATGTTATAGAATCTACACCTATCTTCGACTTTGCTGCAACTCCGGGCTATGATGCATCTATCTCCGGTGGCGCTTTCGTAGGAGAATATGACGGCAAAGTTTGCTTCTTCGGCAACCTTCAACAAGCACCAAACCTCATCGGCATTTATGAATTAGCTGTTCTTAATACAGGTTGGTTAAGTGCTGAAACAACAAGCGGTACTTTACAACCGGGAGAAACTTATGTCCTTCATTTTACAATGGACGGCTCTTGGGCTGAAGAAGGTACTTTCTATGCTGACGTAACCTTCTCAACAGAACCGAATGTTGGCTCTCCTGTTGTTGATGTTACTTTCATCATCGGTCCAACTCCTTGCGCAATGCCTGAAAATCTTACAGCTGAACTGCTTAACGAACATATACACGAAAATTTGAATGATGTTGCATTAGCTTGGACATTAGATTTTACACCGGGCGGCGGCGGCGGTCCTCAAGGTGAAGTCTTAAATGAAACTTTTGAAACAGGTGCAATACCTACAGGTTGGACAAATATCGATGCTGATGGCGATGGCTATTTATGGAATCCTGTTTATGGTCAAGGTATCTTTGTCGGTCATAACGGCGAATGTATTTCTTCTGCTTCTTATATTAACGGCGTAGGTGCTTTAACTCCGGACAACTGGTTGGTTACTCCTCAATTAACAATCAGCGGCGGCAATGTAACATATTGGATTAATGCTCAAGACGCATCTTATGCCTATGAACATTATGGCGTATATATTTCTACAACAGGAATAAATCCTTCAGATTTTACTCTGTTGTTTGAGGAAACTTTAACCAGCAAAAATGGCGTTAAATATCCTGCAAGTGAAAGAGGTATGCATGAACAAGGCGCATGGTATGAAAGAACAGTCGATTTGACAGCTTATAGTGGTACTATTTATATCGCATTCCGCCATTTTAACTGCACAGACGCATTCTGGTTGAATTTAGATGACGTAGTCGTCTATTCAGCTGGTGATAAGGCTTTTGTCGGCGTTAACGAAACATTGTTGGGATTTAATGTTTATCGTGACGGTTTGTTAATTACTCCGGCACCTATTACTACTTATTCCTACGTAGATTATGACCTTGATTGGGAATCTAATCATTGTTATGCTGTAGAGGCTTTATATAGCGATGGTTGTATCTCTAATACTACCGACCAAGTATGTATCGATATTCCTGCAGACCCATGTACAACGTTTGATGTTCCTTATGCTGAAGGTTTTGAAAACGCCGGTTATATACCAATGTGCTGGTCACAGGAAACTGTTGCAGGTGATATGCCTTGGCAATTTGTAACTACTACTATATCTAGTTATCCTGCAGCTGCTTATGAAGGTGAGTATTTTGCTTTATTCCCAGATAAAACAGGTGCTACAGCTTCTACAAAATTAGTGTCTCCACAATTTACACTTGGCAGCTATGAACAAGTTGCATTAACATTCAATATCTATCAAAAAGATTGGTGGGGTGATCAGACAACAATTAGTGTATATTATAAAAACGCTGTCGATGGTGAATGGAATTTAATATCTGCTTTCAACAATTCAATACAAGAATGGACAGAAGAGTTCCTTTTATTACCTGATTTAACAGATACATATTGGATCGCATTTGAAGGTACTGCCGATTTTGGTTATGGCGCAGCAATTGATAATATCGCTATAGACCAATATTGTAATCCTCCATTGGATGTAGCTGCTACTGTTTCCGCAAGAGAAGTTACAGTTACTTGGACACCAAATCCATACGTAAACAATAATAATGGTGACGTTGTTGATAATATAGCTAATCCTGTTATTGATGAAAATGCTGATATTGACCCTTCAGCTATAACAACCTCAGAAAGTCCAAAGGCTGCATGGGATTTACTTAAAGCTTTCACTGCTACTGCAGGCGGTATGCAAGCCGTAGCTACTGACGGTAACTTTATTTATCTCGCAAGCTGGCAAACTTCACCAGCTGCAGGTCACAGGTTTGAAAAATATACTATGAGATGTGAATATGTTGAAGGATTTGATGTTGATGGCGTTACTGCAGCTGTTCGTGATTTAACTTATGATGGTACTTATTTCTATTGTGGCTCCGGTAGCTCTCTTGTTTGTATAGATTTAGCAAATAAAACTTTGATTTCTACCGTTTCTACAGGTGCCGGAACTATTCGTCACTGTACTTATGACCCTGAATATGATGGCTTCTGGGTGGGTAACTGGGCTACATTATATCGTATAGACCGTGCAGGTAATGTATTGTTTACAGCTCCTACCCCAACAAGTGCTTATGGCTCAGGTTATGATAACGAAACTGAAGGTGGTCCATATTTATTACTATTTTGTCAGACAAATGGTGTTGACGTATATCAATATGATATTCATAATAATACATTAAATGGTGTGATTGCTAATTTAGGTGTAACTCCTGGCTATTCCGGTGGAACAGCAGGCGGTGCTTTCGTCGGCAAATATAACGGTAAATTGGCTTTCTATGGTAATATGCAACAATCACCAAACCTTATAGGTATATACGAACTCGTTGCTCCTCCTTATTATTTCAATATCTATCGTAATGGCGAATTAATAGGTAACAGTAATGGTACTTTTTATACAGATGTAAATGTTCAAAATGGTGACTATACTTACTGCGTTGAAGCAGTTTACAACTTTGGTTGTACTTCTGCACAAGTTTGTACCGATGTTACAGTGCTTTATTTTGATCCACCAACAGACCTCCAATTTACAACAGAGTTTAATGTTCAGGAAATCGGAATAAGCTGGACAGCTCCTACTCAAGAAGATTTAATAGGATATAATTTGTATAAAGACGGTACTTTATTAGCTGCTAATCTTACTGACGTTACTTATACCGATACCGAAGTTGAATTCGTAACAGAGTATTGCTACAGCGTTACAGCTCTTTATACTTATGGCGAAGAAATTGTAGAATCAGACCCATTACAAGGTTGTATCGTTTCCCCGTGCTATGTTTATGAATATTCATTCTTTGAAGGTGTAGAAAATGGCGTTCCTGCATGTTGGGAAACAGTTAGCGAAGACGGGGTATATTGGACAATAGATCAAGGTGCATGGTATGGTAATCCATCTGCTGCTGCTGTTGGTAACTATAACTTTACAGTTGGTGGCTCTACCGGCGTTTCTTCTTTGATAACCCCTGTAATCAATTTGGAAGAAGCAACACGTATTCCTGTATTATCATTCTATCATGTACAACGTACATGGGGTGGCGATCAAGATGAATTGAGAGTATATTATTCGACAGTTTACGATGATACAGATGAAGAAACATGGACACTGTTGGCTGAATATACAGATAACATATCTGATTGGACAATGGCTACAATAGTATTACCGGAATCGAGCGACAGATTTAGAATAAAATTTGAAGCAACACTTGGTTGGGGTTATGGCGTAGGCGTTGATGAGGTATCAATTACAAATATGCCGGAAGCAGAATGTGGTCATCCAATCAAAAACTTAGATTACGAACTTGTTAACCAAGATGTTATTCTTAATTGGGATGCTCCTTATGGACAAGAAATGAGATATCATGGTGGCGAATTTGGTTCTTATGCTATTGAAAATCAGGGATTAACTGATATTTGGATGGGCGTTAGATTCCAAGCTGAAGATATGGCAATGTTCCCGAATATGGAATTATCAAGAGTCGCTTTTGTTCCTACATCAGCAAATATCAATTATGAAGTAATAGTTTACGAAGCTGCTGCAGACGGTCCTGAAAATAATGATTATACCGCTACACCACTTTATTCTACTACTATCTATAATGTAACTCCTAATGAATATAATTACTTCGTATTGCCTACAACTCATATAATAGACAATACCAAAGATTTAATTATTGCTGTTAAAGCTATTAATTGTACAGATGAAACTTTATTATGGTATACTACTGATGCAGCTGTTAATGGTTATAGTAACTTGTTGTCTACAGATGGTACTAACTATAATTCAGTAATGTTGGAGAATTTAATTACTCCTGTAAACTGGGCTATTACCGGCTTCGTCGATTTCGATGAAACAGGTGACTTTGATTTAGCTAACCTGAAACCGCAAGCTGTTGACGGTATGAATGTTATTGATTTAGGATTTGCAAGTCCTAAACTTGAAATCGTTCCTGAGGCAACCGTTTACGGTTATTCAGTATATCGTAATGGCGCGTATATGGGAATTGTAAGAGAAACTACCTTCACAGATTTGAATGTTGATTTTGGAAATTATCAATATTGTGTTGAAGCTGTTTACGAACTTGCAGATGGTAGTGTATGTACTGCTGCTCCTGTTTGCGTAGATGTACAAATTTGTAAACCTATATTTGACCTTACAATAGCTAATGATGCCGATTTACACGAAATCTATTTGACATGGAATGTCGAAGAAGAAGAAAATGTAGCATATTACAATGTCTTCCGCGAAGGAACCGGCTTTGTCGGCTCTACTATCAATAAACATTATACAGAAAGCTATATCAACTTTGGTTACTATACTTATTGTGTAAGTGCTGTTTATACAGATGGTTGCGAATCAGCTGCTGTGTGTGCATCATTGAATATTTGTGGCGACCCTGTTACAAATTTGTTGGCTGTTCAAGGTACTGTTGATGTTAAAACAACTGAATTAACATGGACAGCTCCAGACGGTGACACACCTTATACCGGATTTAGAATTTTCAGAGACGGTGTCGAAATCGGATTAAATATTCCTACTGATTTAGATTATACGGATTATGATGAAGCATTAGAATTTGGTGTTGATTATATATATTCTGTTACTCCAATCTATGACGGTTGTGAAGAAGCTGCAGATGCAACAATAACACTTGTTATATTACCTCCTGAATATGTTAATGTTATCACTACAGACAATAATCATGTCGTTATTATTAATTGGACAGCTCCTGCTCAAGAAGGTGTTACAGGTTATAATATTTACAATAACGGCGAATTATATGCAGTTATGACAACTCCTGTTACTGCTTATGAAACATAGTTAGATTTCGGAGATTATACATTCTGCGTTTCTGCAATATACAGTGGTGAATTTGA
>JALNXP010000307.1 GCA_023230285.1 Bacteroidales bacterium
CCGATAAAAGCCACACAACTGCCTGCATACAAAGAATATATTAACGAGAACCTTGAACTTTTACGGAGACAGTAAATGTTTTAATCGACTATTTTCAAATCAACCGCTCAACATAGTTTCAAATCAACAATGCAGACCCGTCTTGGCGGATGTAATTTTGACACAGCGGAAAACTTTTTTGTTACTTTTCTAATCATAAAAAAGTAAAAGAAGAAAAATTTCAACTCTTTATTGTATTTTCGCAATGCTAATGAATCTACGCGTTTGAAAAAGCGATAGTATTATAGTTGATAAACATCGCTATATGTAAAAAATATTATTATATTTGCAAACTGAAAATAATATTATATGTAATGAATAGTTCACAAAACATTTTAATCGCAATTTATAAGGATTCGCGTACTGTCTTTAAAATAAGTGATATAGCCCAACTTTCCGGTTTGACTAATCCCGGATTGTTGGCGAGACGGATGAACTATTATGTAAAGCAAGGACAAATATTGAATCTACATAAGGGAATATATGCCAAAGAGAATTATCGTATGGAAGAATTGGCTGCCTGTCTTTACACACCTTCATATATATCTTTAGATTATGTTTTACAGCGTAAGGGCGTGGTTTTTCAGTATAATTCACAAATTACTATGATAAGTTATCTAAGTAGGTCTGTACAGATTGAGCAGAATGAAATCAGATATCGTAAAATCAAAGGTGAAATATTGGTAAACTTAATCGGGATTGAATATAAGGAAGGACTTTATATTGCAACTCCGGAACGTGCTTTTTTAGATCTTTTCTATCTTGTCCCCGATTTCTATTTTGATAATCTTGCTGTTTTGAACAAGAAAAAGATAAAAGAAATATTACCAATATATTCTTAAAAAGCTTTAACACAACGAACCTATAAATTGTTGGCATTATGATAGAAAACAAGCACAAATTTTACATGGTGCAAATATTGAAAGATATCTATGCAGATATTTCTTTATCTCCACTATTGGGCTTTAAGGGTGGAACTGCCTTGATGTTTTTCTATGACTTGCCACGCTTCTCTGTGGATTTGGATTTTAATTTATTAGATGTTACTCAAGAGAAATTCTGTTATGATAAATTACGTAAAATATTGTTGAAATATGGGAAAATTGATTATGAAGCAATGAAATTTTACGGAATAATATTAGTGTTAGATTATGGAGTTGGTGAACGTAAATTAAAAATTGAAGTTTCAAATCGTCAGTATGACAATCATTATGAGATTAAAGATTTATTGGGAATTAACATCTTAACTTTAAAAGAAAAGGATATGTTTGCCCATAAATTATGTGCTTTATTTGATCGTTCTTCCATTATCAATCGTGATATTTTTGATAACTGGTTTTTTATGAGCAGGCATACTCCTGTTAATGAGCAGATTGTATATGAAAGGACAGGGAAAAGATTATCCGATTATCTTGCCGAATGTATTAAGGTTATAGAAGAATTACCAAATAAGAATTTTTTAGATGTTTTAGGTGAACTGACTGATGCAAAGATGAAAACTTTTGTTCGTAATAAACTTCGCTCTGAATTTTTATCATTATTGAGGTTTTATCAAGCTTTCCCGATAATATAGCCCGCAATTTATGACACCGCTGCCCACGACAACGGAGAAGTCGCATGTTCGTATGGTTGCGATGTGGCAATGCGACAAATAAGGAAATATTCTACGCATATTTGCGTAAAATAATTTGCTTTTTCTCCGCAAATATGTATCTTTGCATTCTGAAATAAAAAGTAAATTATGCCAAAGTACATTTATCAACATGAAAATTGGACGGATTTTTTCTGGGAGGAAACTTCGATTCGTGCTTTATTTGGCGAAGTCAAGTATTTGCAAGGGAAAATAAACGGCATAATGAATGGTGTCGGCTTTTCACAAAAAGAAGAATCTTTGCTCAATACTTTTACCTGCGATATTTTGAAATCATCGGAAATAGAGGGCGAGCTGCTTAACTACGATGAAGTCCGTTCTTCTATTGCCCGCCGATTGGGAATTGAAACCGCAGGCTTAGTATCTTCAAGCAGAAACATTGAAGGTGTTGTGGAAATGATGCTTGATGCTACGCAACGCTATGATGAGCCGTTAACGGAAGAACGGCTTTTTGGTTGGCATAATGCCTTGTTCCCAAACGGTTACAGTGGTGCATACAAAATTAATGTTGCTTGTTACAGAAAAGACGAAATGCAGGTGGTATCAGGAGCTATGGGTAAAGAAAAAGTGCTTTATGAAGCTGTCCCTCAACAATTTGTAAAATTTGAAATGGATAAATTTTTAAGATGGATAAATTCGGATTCTTCCATTGATGGAGTGTTGAAAGCTGCCATAGCTCATCTTTGGTTTATCATAATTCACCCATTTGATGACGGTAACGGTAGAATAGCCCGCACAATTACAGATATGTTGTTGGCAAGAGCCGAAAAAAATGCCCAGAGATACTACAGTTTGTCAAGTCAAATTCTTATTGATAAGAAAATATATTACGACATTTTGCAGAAAGTTTAATGGAGCAACGACAGCGATATTACTGATTGGATGGCATTTTTTCTCACTTGTATGAAAAATGCGTTGCTTGCATCCGAGGAGCTAACTGCAAACATTTTACACAAAGCTGCATTTTGGGCAAAACATGAACATACGCCAATC
>JALNXP010000308.1 GCA_023230285.1 Bacteroidales bacterium
CTCTGATAACAGCTTCTATTATCAATTCTGTTGTTGAAGGGCAGGCTTCGGCAATTTCTGTAATTATAATTTGAGGATTCAGTTTTGTTACTGTAAGATTAATTTTTTTACTTATATCACCTATAGTAGCGGTGATATCCATATTTACTTCTTCGGTAAGACAAGAAATTGTTGCTTCACCTAAGGTATTATCTATAAAAACAACATCTTCATTACTACTTGTCCATTCCACAACATCTTCTGATATACTTTCAAAGTTCACCACAATAAAATCTTTTGATACGCCATCAACAGTTTCCACTTTTGGAGTTTCTACGATAAGAGCGGGAGCAGAAGCGATAATACTTATATCTAAATTGCTTAGAGCAGTAATGCGTGGAAACATATTTTCGGTAAACGTCCAAGTAGTTGCAGAAAATCCCTGAGTAGCGAGACTGTTAGCTGTCATTTCGGATATCAGCAAGCCTGCATTAGGGAGCATATCGGGATAATTTCCGATTGCGTCATTGGTAGAAAGTTGTTTTGCGAAGAAGCAGTTATCCACTGTACTTGCCTTACTTGAGCCTAAGTATCCGCAAAGGCTGCCTGCATTTCTGTCAGTTTTAATTTGTCCCGAATTAACAGAATAAGACATAGAGACGGTGCTTGTTGCATATCCGCAAACGCCGCCGGCGTATCTGCTTGAAGCAATAACATTAGCGGCATTTATAGAATTGTCGATTTGCGAATTATTATAAGCGCGACCGCAGATGCCGCCTACTTGTTGTGTGCCGGAAATTTCGCCGTTAGCCACGCAAGCCGATGACACCGACTCACTAAGATAGCCGCAGATACCGCCGACATAAGTAGTGCCGGTCACATTACCTGAAAACGCACAATTTTGTATGTTAGAAGTAGCAGCGTAACCTACAATACCGCCGGCACGTTGAGTAGCGGTTATATTTGCAGTAACAGCACAATTTGATACTACAGCTCCGGCATTAAGATAGCCGCAAATGCCACCAACATAAGTAGCTGCCACATTGAGTAAAGATGCAGCAACAATACAGTTGTCTATTGTGGTGTTATTGGCTCTGCCACACACAAAACCGACATTACCTTTATCGCTTATTATAGAAGAATTAGTTATTGTCAAATTTTTAATTGTAGCATCTTGAGCATATCCAAAAAGACCTCTATAAGAATAGAGAGAATCTATAAATAAACCGAACACTATGTTGCCATCACCATCAAAATTACCTTTAAATCGTTTTGAGGTAGATGAAACTCCGATAGCTATCCAATCCAAATTACCGAGGTCAATATTTTCGGTTAATTTAAAATACTTATCAGCCGAAAAATTTCTACCTCCGTTGACTTCCTGCGCAAGAAAAGCCAATTGTGCCGGAGTCTCTATTAAATAAGGTAATGCATTCGAGCCGTCACCTCCGGCAAATTCAGTTGCAATTGAACCATCCCAAGGAGTTTGTGCTTGTGATTCAGTCGCACAAAATGTCCCAAACAGGACAACTAATAATAAAAGTAAATATCGTTTCATAAAAAAATAATTTTTCATCATTACACAAAAATAAAACATTTTGCACAAAATTATCAATATATTTAAACGCCTAAAACGCTCACATATTGCGCAAGTCAAACAAAAATTTTTCCAACAACGTGGTAATAAATAACTTACAATTATTTTTTGAAAAAATCAAAAATTTATTGTTATACTTATACATTGCAACAAAAATTTTTCAAAAGTCGTGTTTTTTTCTCAAAGTGACAACAAAATAGTAGTTTTTTTTTCAACCATTTACTATATATTTGATAAGCAAACGATTAGCGAGCATAGCTGTTAATAACATTGTTTAAAATATTTTATTCACGACTATTTATTGTTCAACAACAATTCACGAGACAGGAACTGTTCCGAAGCATATTTGGTTACCTGATGAAAAAACGTTAAAAAAAAAATTACAAAAAAATAATTTTTATAAGAAAAAACAATTACCTTTGAACGTGAAAATTTTTAAGCAAAATTTATAAAAAAACAATTAACTAACTTACTAATTAAAACGTTTTATCATGAAGAAAATTTTACTATTTGTCTTAGTTGCGCTCATAGCGAGTGCAGGAATTTCTCAAAGCTCTCATCGTGATGCTTTCAAGCAGGTTGCTCAAAAAGAGAGAAGTACCGGTTTAGAGCAGTTAAGATGTAATGATGCGTTGCCATTAAAAGGCGGGAACATGTTAAGTTCAGAAACTTTTGAGCTTGGCATGACATATTACGATTGGCAGACCAACTCAGGTGCAAGAAATCACATTGTATCGTGGGAAGATGGCTTTATCAGTGCAGTATTTACGCAAGCGTTAGATGCCACTTATGCTACCAGAGGAACAGGTTTAGCTACATATAACGGCTCCGAATGGACACCATCAGAAGGCAGAATAGAATCGCAAAGGACAGGTTTTGGTGCCATTGCAAGATATGGGGCAAGCGGTCTTGTCATAGCTTCACACGGCTCAGCAGGATTAATAATTGCGACTACCGACAGCAGAGATGGCGGCACATGGACAGAGCATACCGTTCCATCAGGCGGAGTGCCTATGTGGGCAAGTGTAATGACAAGTGGTGAGAACAGAGACATCATACACATTCTTGCCACCACAAATGAAGA
>JALNXP010000309.1 GCA_023230285.1 Bacteroidales bacterium
ATTTATCTGCTTTACGGCGTGCAATAACTACATATTCAGCTACTTTGCCGTCTAAAACTATTGTCTCGTCCCATGTTGTTGGCACGCCGGCTATATATTCTGTACATTCTTCTTCAGCATAATAATTAGACGGACTGTCACACAGCATGTTAAACGGAGATTCAAAAATCACGTATTCCGCAAGTTGTCTGCAACGTGTTCCCTGACTCATAGGCTCCGAATATATTGAACGATAGTTGTTTTTGTTTGCATTTTTCATTGCGCCTTGTGTAAAATCCATCGGACCGGCAAGCATCCTGATAAAAGGTATAGTTACTTCATAAGTCACTAAATCTGTATCTTTAGATATCCATTTTGCTTGTTCTAATCCACTGACACCTTCAAAGTTTAACACATTGGGGTAGGTGCGTTGAAGTCCTGCAGGTTTGAAAGCTCCATGAAAATCTACAAATAAATGGTATTTTGCTGCCATCTCTGCTACTTTATAATAAAAATCGACAACAACTTGGTCGTCTCTATCCATAAAATCTACTTTAAATCCTTTTACACCCATCTCGGAATAATGCTTGCAGACTTTCTCTATATCTCTGTTCATAGCAAAAAATCCTGCCCATAACACTATGCCGACTTTCTTCGAAGTTGCATAGTTTATAAGCTCCTGCAAATCTATTTCCGGCACAACTTGAAACAAGTCGGCTTGCTTGTTTACAGCCCATCCTTCATCTAATATTACATATTCTATACCAAATTTGCTCGCAAAATCTATGTAATATTTGTAAGTGTCATTATTAACACCGGATTGAAAATCTACACCATAGATATTCCAGTTGTTCCACCAATCCCAAGCAACTTTGCCTGGCTTAATCCATGAGACATCTTCTACCCTTGATGGAGATGCCAACTTATATACAAGGTCGTTGTCGGCAAGTTCCGAATCTTTATCCGAAATGGCTATTATACGCCACGGAAATTCTTTCGTACCATCAACTTTTGCTATGTAATTTTCTCTTTCGGTAACAATGTATTGTAACATATTGTGTCCGCCCTGTATCTCGGTTTTTGGCTTCGGCGCAAATACTCCCGACAGCTTTTTACCTCCGGTTACATTCCTTAAATACATACCCGGATAGCTCTCTAAATCAGACTCAGTTATAACAGCTTTCTTGCCGTCTTCAAGCTCTATCAGCATTGGTAGAAAAATCAATTTTTCAGATTCTAATTGTGTGAGATTAGTTACAGTGTAAAAGTTCTCAAAAGAACTGAAAAATTGTTGCTCTATCGGGTCACCCTCACCTTTACGCGCATTTACATAAGGTGCATAAACTTTATAATCTTTGTCGAAGTTGTATTCTACAATTTCATTATCAACAATAATATCTTTGTTGTATGATGTTGAAAATCTGTAAGCTATACCGTCATTATATGCACGAAATATTATTTTGTATCTATTGTCTCTGAAATTTAAAGTAAGTTCATTGAAGTTATCCGTTATTTCAGAACGTTTGTATATCGGCGATTCTATTGCCATGTTTACACTTCTTTTTTTTGTGGAAAAAACTCTATTTTCGCCAAGTGTTACATTATCTAATTCTAATCGCAATGGAGAATAATCTATAACCGTAGTGTTTTCATGCTTTACAGAATATGATATTCCATAAGCATCGGATTTTATCGAAACAGTAATTTTGTCGTTTGGCGATTTTAATGTATACGGCTTCTGAGCCATCAACACTGAAGAAGCTAAAATTAGAATAACAGTTGTTAATACTTTAAAGTTCATTATTTTTATCATTTAATCGTTTTTATTATCCATTAATAATCAAAGCGACCATTTACATTGCTGATTGTCAGCTTTTTACCTTGATACGGTTCGCATCGTCCTATTATTTTTGCATCTACGCCAAATGTTTTAGAAATGTTGATTATAGTTTCTGCAAATTGTTCCGGAAGATAAATTTCGAGACGATGTCCCATGTTGAAAGTTTTGTACATTTCTTTCCATTCAGTTTGGCTTTGCTCTTGAATGAGTTCGAAGAGTGGGGGAGTGTCAAACAGATTGTCTTTTATTATATGCATGTTGTTGATAAAATGCAAAATTTTGGTTTGTCCGCCGCCACTGCAATGTATCATGCCGTGAATTTCTTTACGCAGTTCTTTGAGGATGATATTGACTATCGGAAGATAAGTCCTTGTTGGCGACAGAACTAATTTTCCTGCATCAACATTAATCCCGCCAACAGTATCTGTCAACAGAGTATTTCCACTGTAAATCAAGTTATAAGGTATTGTCGGGTCGTAAGATTCGGGATATTTTTCGGCATATTTTTTACAAAACACATCGTGGCGTGCCGAGGTCAAGCCGTTGCTTCCCATGCCGCCGTTATATTCTTTTTCGTAATCAGCTTTACCATAAGAAGCAAAACCTACTATCACATCGCCGGCGGCAATTTTTTCGTTGCTTATGATGTCACTGCGTTTAGCTCTTGCCGTAACTGTCGAATCCACGATTATGGTTCTTACAAGGTCGCCGACATCGGCGGTTTCTCCGCCGGTAGAGTATATATTGACACCAAGAGAACGCAGTTCCTCAAGAAATTCTTCAGTACCATTGATGATGGCGGATATTATATCTCCGGAAATCAACGCTTTGTTTCTGCCA
>JALNXP010000043.1 GCA_023230285.1 Bacteroidales bacterium
AAAATACACTTTTTTTAAATTCATCATTAAATATGCACTTTAAATGTTTGTTGTGTACTCATGGTAAAATCAAAATTATGAATTTCATGATATTTTTTTTGTTTAAACATAGATATATAATAGAAAAAAATGCTACATTTGCAAAAATTTTTTTAGAGATGGCAAAGACGAAACAAAAAGAAGAAAATTTAGGCGCAGTTGAAGTAACTGTAGATAAATCAGAAAGTTTTTTAGAAAAACATCAAAAGGTCGTAACTATTTGTGTTGCAGCAGCAATTGTGATTGTGATAGCTATTTTTGCTTTGCAAAAATATTATTTTCAGCCTAGAGAAGTTGCAGCTCAAAATTCTGTTTATACGGCTCAAAAATATTTTGGGAATGACGAGTTTGACAAAGCTCTTAACGGCGATGGTAACGATTTAGGGTTTTTAGATGTTATTGACCAGTATAAATCTACAACAGTTGGTAAAACTGCTTACTATTATGCCGGTATATCTTATCTTAGATTAGGAGAGTATGAATCAGCAATAGAGTATTTAAAGAAATATAATCCAAGGGAAAAAGATTATTACGTATATGCAATATCCAAAGCTGCTATAGGTGATGCTTATGTAGAATTAGAAGATTATAATAATGCCGTTAAATATTATTCGGAAGCAGCCTCTATCAATAAAAACGAACTCACAACTCCTGAGTTTATGAAAAAGCTTGCTTTTGCATACGAATTAAGCGGTAATAATAAAAAAGCTCTCGATACATACAAAAAAATTAAAGCAGATTATCCTAATGCTGCCATTAAACAAGAAGTTAATAGAAATATTGGCAGACTTGAGGAAGCCCTCAAATAGCATTTGAAAGTTCTTTATTATCAAAGATTTATACAAATCCGGTATCATAGTTAATATGGCGAAGATAGTTTTTATGGGTACGCCGCAGTTTGCGGTGGCATCATTAGCCAAAATTCTTGATTCCGGATTTTTTGTGTCCGCTGTTGTCACAGTTCCGGACAAGCCGGCGGGCAGGGGACTTAAAATGTTGCCTTCGCCGGTGAAAGTTTATGCTCAAGAAAAAAATATCCCCGTTTTACAACCGGAAGACCTCAACTCACCGGATTTTATTGCTGCTATCCAAAATTTAGCTCCCGACATTATTGCTGTCGTGGCGTTTCGTAAACTGCCGAAATGTGTTTGGTCTATTCCTAAACTCGGCACTTTTAACGTCCATTCTTCGCTGTTGCCTCAATACAGAGGTGCTGCCCCAATGAATCATGCTATCATTAACGGCGAAACAAAAACAGGTATTACAACTTTTCTCCTTGATGATAAAATAGATACAGGACAAATATTGTTGCAATCCGAAGTGTCGATAGAGCCTGCCGATACCTTCCTCGAACTGCACGACAAAATGATGGTTGTCGGTGCTGATTTAGCTGTTAAAACGACTGAATTACTCTTATCAGGCAATTATACTACAATAAATCAAAATCAATTACTTGCCGAGGATAATATTTTGCATAAAGCTCCTAAAATATTTAAAGAAGATTGCAAAATAGATTGGAATGACAGCGTGATTAAAATACATAATAAAGTTCGCGGGCTTTCTCCTGTCCCATGTGCGTTTACTGATATTCAGACGAAAAACGGTACAACTGTCAATATCAAAATATATAAGTCGGAGTATGTACTTGACAACTTACCTCATGAAGTAGGTGCAATTACTACTGACGGCAAAAAGTATTTTGGTGTCAATGCTGCTGACGGCATTCTGTATTTTAAAGATGTTCAATTATCGGGGAAGAAGAGGATGAGCATTGAAGATTTTTTGCGTGGGGCGAGAAATCTGTTTCTGTAAATCATATAAAGTTTGCTATTACTATAGCGGTCATAGCTTCCACAACAGCTACGGCTCTTATTGCGGCGCACACATCATGACGTCCGCCGACAGAAAAGGAGACAGGCTTTCCATCTTTATCTACGCTGTGTTGCTCTTTAAGAATCGAAGAAATCGGTTTAAAATATACTGTAAGAATTATATCTTCGCCGGTAGTAATACCGCCGAGTACGCCGCCGGCATCATTTTTAGCGGGGATTATTTTATGTTCTGTTTCGTCATATTTATAAGGGTCGTTATGTTCGGAGCCTTTCATAAAAGAAGCCTCAACGCCTCTCCCTACTTCAAAGGCTTTTGCGGCGGGAATGCTCATAAGCGCATAAGCTAAAACGGCATGAATTTTATTAAAAACAGGCTCGCCTATGCCGGCAGGAATATGTTTTATGACACATCTGACACTGCCGCCTATGGAGTCGCCGTCTGTTTTAATCTTTGTCAGATATTGCTGCATCTGTGATGAAATCTCCGGCTCATAATCCGGAGCAAAAATCTCTCCTACAGAATGTACCCATGTGTAAAACTCTATCATATTGTTTAACTTCTCTTTCAACAACATTTTAGCAAATGCGCCGGCGATAACTCTTAATACAGTTTCGCGTGCCGATAAAATACCGCCACCGGCAGATAGAGGCTGTCCGGTCTTGACTTCCCATGTGTAATCTGCATGCGAAGGACGATAAATATTGCTGATGTCGGTATAAGGCTTATTGTCAATAGATTTGTTTTTAATGACAACTTTTATTTCTTCGCCTGTGGTGGTGCCGTTATCTTCGCCGGAGACAATAATATACTCATCTTTTTCTATGCGTGGAGTGTCAAAAGCATATTTAGGACGGCGGCGACTTAAATCATAGTCGATTAAATCATAATCAATGCTAATACCTTTGGACATTCCTGATATTGCAACGCTCATGTAATCATCGTGCGATGCTCCGGAAATACTTATCTTAAATTTGTCGCCAAAGGCATTAGCATTCATCGGTTATAATTATTGTTTTATTACTTTCACGGTTTCGGTAGTTCCGTTTTCATAGACGGCAACTACAAACAAAACACCTGATTTATATTTTGCTAAATTAATAGATGTCACATCAACATCAGTAGATGTACTATACAAGACTCTTCCGAGAATATCAGTTACATAAATTCTGTTTATTTTCAGATTGAAGTTACCTACTGATATTTCGGTTGTTGTCGGATTTGGATATACAAACAGTTTTTGTGCTATATTAAATTCGTTATTACTTAGTATAATTTCATTGAGGACATTTCCGAAGTTGGGGATACCATAGCCGTAGTCTATAAAATGTTCAGGGTATCTGTCACAAGATTCTTCGATTAAAGTTTTGACTTGTATCGGAGATTTTTGATGATAGGAAGCTTGTATCATGCAGGCTGTCATACCGCAGGCGATAGGGGAGGCGAAAGAGGTGCCGCTGCCGTAGTTAATTTGGTTGTCGGGTCTAACCACAGCACAGTCGACACCCATAGCGACAATATTAGGTTTCGGATTGCCGGCACCGTTAGGTCCGATAGAGCTGAAAGAAGCTATTGCGCCGTTAGAGCTTACTGCGCCTACAGTCATAGCGTCAACAGCATCAGCAGGTGTGCCGACCCAAGGCCATGACGAGCCGTTAGAATTTCCGGCACTTACTGAAATAAACACACCTCTTGCAACAGCCATCTTTGCCGCAATAGACGAAATTGCCGTTTCACCGTCCATATCTGAATATTGATGGTCCATGGAACTATCATCGAAGGTGGAATAACTTAATGATGAATTTATGATGTCAGCACCGAGGCTGTCGGCGGCTTCTGCACCTATCATCCAATTGTATTCTTCAATAAGATATTCTGTAGCAGCATCTTCTGTTCTGATGAGAGCATAAGAGGCTTCCGGAGCAGTACCAACATGTTGTGAATTTAAAAATGACCCCATGCACGAAAGTACAGCGGTACCGTGGCTGCTTATGTCGGTAGAGTAAATGTCTCCTCCTTTTTCGGCTATGTCTAATTCAAGTAATATCCTGTTGTCGTCTCTTAGATGGTCAAAAGCCGTCACATTGTTTACATTGTTGAAGCCGGCATCAAGGACGGCAATAATGACATTTTCGCCGGCGTATCCTTGTTCATGTACTGTGATGCCGTTTAATTGTGCAATTTGTGTTTGTGCAGCGCCATAGTCGAAGTCCATAGTATAAGTATTGCTCTTATAATCATTGTCCCATACAGGTAATTTCGGATTAAGTTTCCCTTCAGCAGGTTTAACATAAACAACAGAATCCACGCAATCTAAATTAGATATTGCGTTGAGCATAGTTTCATCGGCATAAACTAAAGCTGAATTAGACCATTTGCTTGTCCATTTTACATAAGCACCTGTTGCTTTCACGAAGTTAACATAATCTGGATTTACAGGTAAATCTTCTTCTGTGATGGTGATGTTAAAAGCCTCTCTTCTTGCAATAGCACGTTCAGACAGATATTCTGAAGGATTGTCAGTGCTGTAAGGAGAGTTGTTTTTATCTTTAAAATGTACTGCATATTGTGGTGCCCACAACGGCGGTTCAATGTTTTCAATTTCGATATCTATGCATACTGTTTGGGAAATGCAGTCGCTGTAGACAGCTTCTACGCAGCAATTGTATGTACCCGGAGCTATGTAATATTCATGATAAAATGTTGTAGTTGTTGTTGCCACAAATTCGGAGTTTATATATATGTTGTAACTTGACGGGCTGCCTGTTGCAGGTGCTGTCCATGTTAAGTTGTAAGTATAAGCTGAAACGCTTGCAGCTAAATCTGAGATAGGGTCGCAGTCAGAAGAGCTGCCTGCACCGCAAGTGTTTTCAAAAGTATAGAACACCCCGCTTTGTGGACCTGTTGGTGCTGCATATATTTCTGTGCCGTCATCATATTCGACTTCAAAAGAACATTCATAATTCCATGAGCCTGATTGCCAAGATAAAGTTATATTAGTTGACAGGGCTGCTTCGACAACATAATTTGCTGAATTTCCTGATGTGATAGTCAGCGTTTGTGATGGACTGCCATCATCAAAAGAAACGATAATAGCTGCGCCGTTCCATCCGTCACCGAAAGAATCATGGAGATAGAAGTTTATGTTGCATAAATCTCTATAATTGAACGACAATTCTTTTGAATAGCCGTTGTTGCCGGTAAGTATCAGGGTAAACGGTATGTCAATTTCGCCGGGTACTGCCGATGAGCTTAGAGTTACGTTATATGCGGCAATTTGTGATTGTTCCGGAGCGATGGAGCCAAAAGCCTTGTCGTTGGTATTTATTGTTATCAAATCCGAAGAAGAAGATAGGTTGCCTGTTACATTGCTGACGGTTTCGTTACCGTTGTTAATTATCGATATAATCATATTGGCTGTTTCGCCCGGGTCGAGCATGCCGTTGGCATTGCCGGCACCGTCTGATATTGTCAGAAATTGGTAGTTGAGGTCGACACCGTATATTGTAATAGAAAATAGAGAGGAGCTGTTACCGTCAGAGAATGTAAGCAGTACAGAAAATCTGATTTCGTTGTTTACGGCAGCATTTTCTGAAAGAGAAAATGAGAAAGCGTCTGTAAAATCTTTAGTTTGGTTAGCAGTAAAAGAGCCGAAGTCTTCGCCGGCATCTATCATGGTAATATCCTCATTATCAGTCGTTAACGTAGCATTTACGTTACTTATTGCTTGGTTGGTTTTGTTTTTTACAGATAAATCAAGTGTAACTGTTTCTCCCGGGTTAAGTTTGCCGTCATTATTTCCAAGTTCATCATTTATAGTTACTTGTGTAATTTCAAACGTTGTCATGCTAAGGACTACATCAAGGGCTTCAGCGAAGTCGGGGATGCCATATCCGTAGACATCATCATGGTTAGGATATCTATCTCCTGTTGCGTCAACAATATCTCTAAGTTGAGCAGGCGGAATAGAAGGATTTGCTTGGACAAGGCAGGTGTACATACCGCATGAGATAGGGCTGGAGAAAGATGTCCCACTTTCGGTAGTAACATAGCCGCTTGGGGAGACAACAGTTGCGGAGACACCGCGTGCTAACACATTAGGTTTAGGGTCGCCGGCACCGTTTGGACCTATTGAGCTGAAATAGGCTATAGTGCCGTTGACATTTACGGCACCTATGGTGGCAGCATTGACAACATCGGAAGGAGTTGATACCCAAGGCCAGCTTGTGCCGTTAGAGTTGCCGGCACTGACGGTGACAAAGATACCTTTTTCAATAGCTGTCTTAGCACCTATTGAAGACACAGCTGTTTGACCGTCCATTTGCGAGTAAGTATAATTCATGGAAGCATCGTCAAAAGTATTATATCCGAGAGATGTATTGATGATGTCAGCGCCTATGCTGTCGGCAGCTTCTGCGCCAATTACCCAGTTATAACATTCTATAAGATATTCCGTAGCACCGTCTTCTGTCCTTATCAAAGCAAAAGATGCTTCAGGTGCTGTTCCGATAAATTGTCCATCAAGGTATGATGCCATGCAAGAGAGGACTTTTGTGCCGTGGTTGCCTGTATTGCTTCCATAGATGTTGCCTCCCGGAGTGACTACGTCAAACTCCAAAACAATGCGTCCTTCTTGATAAAGCCTGCTGAACGCTCCTACAGAGTTGGCATTTTCAAATCCTCCATCTATTATAGCTACTAAAATACCATCTCCGGTATATCCTTGCTCGTGTACAGGAATACCATTCAGCTGATTAATCTGGTCATAGCCGTCTCCATAATTATAATTTTCACTTGCTCCTTTATCTGTAGTTTTTGGCAAGGCTTCACCTTCTTTCTCTAAAGAAAATTTATCTATTGTGGATTCGGTACCTTTGTAATTGCCCGGACTGATGTAAACTACGTCATCAACAATGCTCAATTGCTCAATTTGATTGATAATTGATTGGTTGCATGAAACGAGAGCACAATTCAACCAACGGCTTGTATAAGATACTTGAGCGCCGAGAGCTCCAATTTGCTGTACATATTGCGGATTAACCGGTAAATCTTGAATTGTCGTTTCAATGTCGAATTTTGTACGGCGGGCTATTGAACGAGCAGACAAAAATTCCTCAGGATTGTTTACGCTGTAAGGAGAGTCGTTTTTGTCGGTAAAATAAACTGCATATTTTTGGGCACTCATATCAGCCGACAATGCAATTAAGAGACAGAAGAAAAAAATTTTTATGACTTTCATATTTAATTATGGTATTTGTAAGATTAAAAAGCACTTATGATGATGTCACTATAAGTGCGTATATTACAATTATTAATCAATCTTTGTCAGCATTCTTTACGAAGCATATTTAATAGATTATTAGATGTTTTACAAGAGCTTAATGGGCTACAATAAATTTATATTGTTTAACGATGCCATTATTATCTTTTGCAAATAAGAAATAGATGCCTGATTCAAATTCGGAAGTTTCTATTTCTGCTTTTTCCGATAAATTAATATCAGCGATTTTTTTGCCAACAGCATTAAAAATCATGATATTACTGATATTAACGCCTTCTACGATTAAAATATTATCTACAGGGTTTGGATATATAGAGATGTTGTTATAAATTTCATCAATACCTACGTTGATAACTTTTTCTATGATTTCGGATTCGCAAGATGTATATGAAGCGCTGACACCGTAAGTAAACACTGTGCTTGGCGGTGTATCGGAATAACTTGTTTCGGTAATTTCGGTAGCGATAATTTCGTTGTTGCGATAGACATTATAGCCATGTAAAGATTTTCCTTCAGGAGCAGTCCATGTAAGGGTGTATTTTCCGAACATAAATATAGCGTTTAAATCTGATGGAGGAATACAGTTTTCTTCGACAGTAGTTTCTGCGCATACAGGGTCGGAGGAGTGTGAATTATCATATTTAGCGACAACGCAATATTCATAAGCTCCGCTGACGACTTCTTCGTCTACATAAGTCGGTTCTGTAACAGAAGTGAGAAGTTCATTATTGCGATATATTTCGTAAGTTTCCACTATAGCGTTTTCCGGAGCTGTCCAAGACAGTGTTACTGTTGTTCCATTGGCTGTAGCTTCGAGGTTTGAAGGAGCGAAGCAGTCGCTGCCTTCGACTTCGATGCAGGAGAGAGCTTCTGATACGCAGCCGTTGTCATAGACACTATGTACGCAATAGCTGTGTGTGCCGAAGCCTACATTTTCGTGAGTAAAAGAAGTGACGGAAGTCTCAACAGTGCCGATGAGGTTGCCGTCAGCTGTAATTTGGTATTGCACAAGTTCTAAGTCGCTTGTTTCCGGTGCAGACCAGTTTACTGTGACGGTGGTGCCGGATATAGAAGCTGTAACATTTTGAGGCTCATTGCAATACAAGGTATAATCAGGTTCAAAGTTCATAACAGCACCTTGGTCTGTATTAAAGTTGTAATAACCGCCGGGGTTAAGGTTTGATAAAGAGAAGTAGCTGTTATAAGAGCAAGACCAGCCCCAATTAAAATGGAAATAGTTGTTGGCATTATAGCCGTCACAGATAAAGGCATGACCGCCGGAAGCGGCACTGTTACCTCTGTAGAGCATGGGGCGTGCAGCGTCTAATTCTGCCATTACCATGTTCTGCCATTCTGTGGTCTGATAGTCTGTTTTGCTGTAAAAAGCACATTCAGGACTGTATCCAAAGAACTGTCTTAAAGCGCCCGGCACATTTTCTGTGTACGCACCGCTACCTGATGAGGAATAATCCATCTGTACGCTGACACCGCAATGGAACATCAAAGTAGCTACTGCCGTATTAGGAGAATTAACATAATTCGGCATTTGGTTCCATTGATAGTAGGTGCTTCCAAAGTCGGCACTTATGACACCGTAAACAGAATGATAATATGAAGTTGAACTGTAGCCATGAATAGGGTGTTCCCAATATTTCATTATCATTGCCATTGCCGTTGCAACACAACCGGTGTAACAATTTTGCGGACAAAGTGCGTTGTAGTAAGTGCCTTGGTCCCAACATTGAGAAATCAGAGGATTGACCGCCCTTTCGCCCTTTGTGGCAAAGGAGTGTGTGGATATTTGTTCCCATTCGGGATGAACGGAAAGCGATGATGTATTAATGATAACTTTTATTTCTTCAACGTAGCCGTCTAACCAGTCTTTCATGTTGACAGGAATGTTGTTTACATCGATAGAATTTTCAGCAGAGTATCCGAGAACAGGAAGTACACGTTCATCAGCAGATACAATAACGAAAGCTCCGTTTTCCATATCATTGAAAATGTAATAATAGTTTGTGGAGTTATCTTTTGCGTTTGCGGTGTAAGAGCATTGCAATGCTTCGGAAACGCTGAGTCCAAGTACATCGTTGAACCATAATTTGGCAACGTTACTTGCTTTTTCGACATTAACAGGTTGTGCAATAGAGACTAATGCAAGAAGCATGCATAATAGAGAGAGGTGTAATTTCTTTTTCATTGAAAATAATTTATTTAATTTTTTAATATTAGAATTACTGTATAGATTAAGCATGCAAAGATACATTAAGTTTTTTTAAATGTGCTTATGAGTGAATAAAAAAAGCCTGCCGCGGCAGACTTTTTTTATTGCTAAAATCCGAAAACAGCTTTTACAAAGAAATTTCTGCCCGGCTCCACGCTGATGCTGCCTCGATTTGTTGACAGATGGTTGGTATATGCTTTATTTGTGATGTTTTCTATACCTGCAAATACTTGAAGGTTGCATACTTTCCAAAAGTCAAAGCGGCGGGTGTTAAGGGTGAAATCCAAACGTACATAGCCTTCGGTTTCTGTTTCTCCGGCAGCAATTTTATCTTGTTTTGCTGCTGCAATTACTACAAAGTCGGCGGAACCGATTTTAGGATATGTATAACGAATGCCGATACGACCATTTAAAGGTGGCATAGAAGGAAGGTCAGTATCGTCTTGTATGTCTAATCCGCGGACGTATGAACCTGATAAATAAGCAATTATATTGTCGTAAACGTTGTATTCGGCAGCTAATTCAAAGCCATAAAGCAGAGCTTTGCCGATATTGGCATTTACCAAGGTAGCGGCACCGTTTGATAGAGTATCGCCGTGAACTTCAGCAATCATATTTGTAATATTGTTTATATATGCAGAAGCCTGTAAGTTGAATTTCGATTTCCAGATACGTAAGCCAAGTTCGGCGGAATAACCGTTTTCAGGTTTTAACTCCGGATTTCCAAGTCTGACAACACTGGTGAGGTCGATATATTTATACATCTCTTCCAATGATGCGGAGCGGAACGAGCGGGCGAGATTAAGGGTAAGATGAATGTCGTCTTT
This sequence comes from Bacteroidales bacterium, assembly GCA_023230285.1. GTDB lineage: Bacteria > Bacteroidota > Bacteroidia > Bacteroidales > BM520 > RGIG7150. Next base: position 10,202 of record JALNXP010000043.1, read on the forward strand.
TACTTTATATAACAGTCCGATGTTGGCACTCCACGACATAGTATTGTTGCTTCCGGCATCAAAAGTTACTGTTTTACCGGCAGGATTTGCGTTGTAAGTTCCATTGATGATAGTGTAATCTACATTGAAAACAGTGTCGTTTTCTGTCTGGTTGTAGTCGAAGCGGAGACCTGTTAAAAGAGAAAGACGGTTGTCTAAGAAGCGGGCTTCGTCTTGCAGAAAGATGCCTGCATTTGCCGAAGATGCTGTTGGCAGCGGTGTCTCTCCACGGACGATTTTGTTAGTCTTTATGACGTTACCCAAGCTGTCTTGAACTTCTACGGTCACATATTTTGTGCGTTCCGAGGTGATGTTGCGTTTCCATAAATCTACGCCGACAATCAGAGTGTTGTTTTTTGAAAATTCAATGTCACCTTGTAATTTTATACCGTTTGTAGTGTGAGTAGCAAGCGGGGTTATAGAATCCGGAATTTGATACTGAATGTTACCGTTTGGAAGTAATGTCTCTGTTCTGCTATTAGGCAACATGATGACATCACGGTTTATGTTTTGGTGGAAGTAGCTAAGGCTCAGCTTCTTAAAATGTTCGGTGATGTCGGTGATGTCATAGCTTGCATCGAATAAAGTTCTGTTTATGTCGGAATAAGTAGCTGTTGCTGTTGTCGGAAATGCCTTTCCGCCCGGTATGCCGACATCGGTAGAGTTGTTACGTTGGAACTGTAATTTCAAAAGATGATTTTTAAACGGCTTTACTCCTGCTTTTGCTGAAATGTTGTTGGTAGTAAACTGACTGTTATCCAACACGCCTTCCGGTGTCATTATATCATCAGCATTGCCATAAGTTCCACCAACTTTTACATACCACCGTTTCCCTCCTGCGTTTAATGTCAGGTTGTTGGAAAAATAAGTGTTGACGGAAGAAAATCCTGAAGAGAGTTTGCCGCTGAAGTAGTTTTTGTCGGCGAACCATCCGTCTTTGGTTATGATATTGATAATTCCGCCGATAGCACCGGTTCCGTAAAGCGAGGATTGTGCTCCTTTTATGACTTCAACATGGTCGATGTCGTTAATATCAATCATAGATAGAGAAGCCGTAAGGTCGGTAGCAGTTTCCACTCTTGCGCCGTCAATTAATGTGACGAGGCGGTCTTCGCTAAGTCCTCTTACGTTGATGTTGGTAGCCCATACACCATCTCCGCCCATGTAAATGCCCGGTTCGTTGCCGAGGATATTTGCTGCGGACAGTGAAGAATGTTTCAGATAGCTAAGGTTGTCTACGACAGAAAGAGATGCCGGCATTTCGGCAAGTTTGCGGTTGATTTTAAAACTGACTACCTCTACCTTGTCCAAGTATATGGTTTTAGTAGTGTCTTCAATAGAGAGGTCGGTAGCAACAGTATTGTCGCCTGATGTTTGAACGTTTTGTGCTTTTGTGGTGCAGGTAAATGCAACTAACAAAGCGACTGTTGCAATGTAAAATTTAATTTTTTTCATTATCCTTGAATTTTAATACCACAGATTTTACTTCGATTCCGGGGAGCCTGCCCAATTGTCCCGACAAGGAACCGATTTCGTCCGTAGTGCCTTCAAGGATTAGTGAAATGATGCTCATACCATTATAGCGAGACAAACCTTGTCTGCCAATGATAATAGAAGCATGTTTTGAGATAATTTCGTTCATGATTTGAACGTTCTCGTAATTCAAAATCAGTATCAGTACTGAACCTACTCTCTTTTCCATCAGTGTCTCCTTTGGATTGGGTTAATAGTTTCCCGCGTGACCTTGATGCCGGCTGATGCCGAAACCTCAGTGTTCGTGCGGCTTGTTATTTTAATCTGCAAAGGTATATATATTTTTCTATTTGATATGTGTTTTTATAAAAAAATATTATGGGTAGATTCAAGCGTAGATTCAAGTAGCATTGCGAAAATACAATAAAGAGTTGAAAAATATAGATTTAAAGGTGTAATTTTTGATTTTTTGATATTATGTCAAATTTGCATTAGTTGCATTTGATTTTAAAGTGTTTATAATCAAGATGTTTATTTGAATA
>JALNXP010000310.1 GCA_023230285.1 Bacteroidales bacterium
AGAGAAGTGTTCTTTCATATGTTTCTCGTGGTTCAATCACATATTCATCGAGGCCGATTTTTTCTTTGTCTAGGTATAATACGCGAAAAAAATTTTTCCATGTAAGTCTCTTCTTGTCTGATCTTCCATTTGCTCCAATAAGGGGAACACAATCCAAACCAATAAGTTTAAGAAGCAAAGTGTTTAGTACCAGTGGGTCTTTCTTCTTTTTCCCGGTGTTGTCATCATCCTTAGGGTATTCAAGACTATAAGTGTCTTCTTTTATGCTTGGATTTTCACTTGCAACATGAACATAATCATCGTTGATATGACGTGAAATTTTGGTAAGAAAACCATTCTGAGAACGGAGTTGAATCTCAACGCTATCATAACCATCAGTGGTTTCCGGTAAGAAAGGAACCTTACTACACCCAAAAGCATAAGCAATGCTATTAGCTGCCATTGTCTTTCCAGATTCTGAACTGGCATGAATAATATTCAAACCGGGAACGAACTCAATAATGGAGTCTGTCCTTCCGGGTCCTGTTGCTATTAATCTTTCTACAAAGAAACTTGCCATTTTATTTCCTCAATTCTTCCTTCGTCTTTTTTTCTATCAGACCAATCAATTTTACATCATCAATAGAACCGAACTGTTCCTCTATGTTGAGGACATTCAGCCTAAACTCATGAATGTAGGGATTGTCCAGTTTTTCAGCCACTGTATTTCCCTGGTCTGTTATCAGATACTGATACCCGATAGTTGAATCACATATGACAGTAATAACATTCTTGAAAAGTAGCATTTTAAGTGATTCTTTTGTCGCATTACGTCGAGAGTAAAACTCACTAAACTTCAAGTCACTATTACCATGAAGATTTGATCCATTGACACCAAATTCTTTCGCATATAATGCAATAAAATCAAAAGTTGCCAATCTATCAATTGTTAATGGAATCTCCAATTCAGAAAGAATAACCATAAGGCGTAATGAATATTCTAGAGGAGAATTGAAGACCTTATTATCTAAAATCGATTCACCCATGATCTTATCCTTTTATCTTCGACAAGCATGTGACAGATTCCCTTCTTTTCAGAATTGCCGATGAGATGGGTAAACTTGACCAATTCTGTTCTTTGAAAAGAAGTATTAGTTATCTTTATTAATACCTGTCGAAGTCGTTCAAACCCGTCCGAGTATTGACCGATATAGGTTTCCCTTATCCCTTCGTAAGCTTCTTTTTTCAAGATATCGAATTCTTGGTCACCATCTTGAAAAGCATCCCTTACAGCTTGATAAACGCTTGCTGCGTCAAAGAAAAACTGCCTTTGGTTTTGTAAGTCCTCATAAAGGAAACAATAGTCATGCATGAGGTCCTCAATAGTGAGTTTTTCCGTGTGTTTCAACTCGGCATAAGCTTCCAAAAGGGCCGCAATGTATTTTTGCTCCTCAGGCCTAATCTCATCTGTCATTAAGATTGGTGTCACTTTGATTTTGGTTTCACCAATAACAATCATATTTGCTGTTCTATCTAAAAAAACTGATGTTGGCGCAATCTCTCCAATGAGACGTCCTCTTGCATCAACCCTAGGAACATTTTGACTAGTACTTCCCTGAGAACCTTGAGCAATCGAAAAGACAATCTCTTTGAACTCAGCAACCAGGATTTCAGAAGCCTCGCTCTCACCAAATTTGATGCCTTTCTTTTGAAAGTCAGAAATCATCTTTTCTTTTGTGTCTTCAGGTAATGCATCAAATCTGTCTATAAACCCAACAGGATTGAAAAAGGATATAATTTTTGATGCGTCATTCTGGGAAACCGCATCATCGCCACGAAAGATCTTTCCCAGCGTGTTATGCGGATGATGAAAAGGATAATAAGACTCCATTTCATCACGTTTTGCATAAATTCCTGTTTCTGGCGGTTCAATCATAAAGAGGGCGCTAATATGCTGTGGGTATTCGTATTTATGACAGCCGTCCCTCATGTGGAGATAACAAATCTGAATAAAGTCTGAAAACGTCATTAACACCTCTTTTGAAAAGGGGGATGGTTCCTCCTTTTCCCCCCTCAAATCCCCCGTTTGAATTTTTGGACTTTGTTAAACTCGCAGTATGAAAACAAACAAAAAGACATATGCGAATTATACCACAGAAAATCAATTAGCAAAGAACAAAGTTTTCCTTTCTCGCATTTCAGATTTGAATTCCAGTTATGTGATGGTCAAATCTGTTTTGTCATAGTTAAAAAGCTTCGCCCTTCATTGGGTGATTGTCGCATCTGACCCGTCCGTTGGACGGTATTCATCAAACACCTGACCTGGGCTGACGCCGGCTAGTTCAGCTACCTAGGAAAGGTAAAATCGAACTCATCACGACTCTGAACTGTCGGGATGCCAAAACGGAGACTCCGTGATGACTACCATAACTATGTCTGTTCATGTTGGCATTTCGCGTCTCCGTTTCAGGAGAAGCAAAAATGTCAAATCAAGACAAAGAAATAAATTACAACATTCCGTACATCATTCACTCTGATGCGGAACTCAAGACCCTTCAGAAGAAAAGTTCAGATGTCAAATTATGTATGATTGGAAACGATTTCTACAGGGTGGTATGGATTGAGAATCAGAATCCTGTCCTCTATCAGGAGTTGATAAGACTTCAGTGGAAT
>JALNXP010000126.1 GCA_023230285.1 Bacteroidales bacterium
AATTACGTTGTCATAAATGCTCAAAGTAGGAAATGGATTCGGACGTTGGAACACCATGCCCACCAAACTTCTTACCTCTATAGAGTTCATTTTCATGATATTTTTTCCATCAAGAAAGATGTCGCCGATTACATTAATATCATATAATTCGTGCATACGGTTGATAGCTCTCAGCAGAGTACTTTTTCCACAGCCTGAAGGTCCCATTATAGCTGTCACCGTTCCTTTATACACATCAGCGGAAACATTTTTAACAGCGTACTTTTCTGCTGAATATGAAACACTTACATTTCTAAGCTGCAATATAGCATCTAAATTTACATTCTCCATTTTAATGAAATACGTTTTGCAATAAAATTCAATAATAACACAACAAACAACAGGAAGAGCGAGGCACTCCATATCATACTCTGCATATTCGGGTCGTTATAGCACTCCCATATCAGCAAAGATATTGAAGAAGAAGGTCGTAAAACATTCCATTGTACCATTGAACTTCCAAGTGCTGTAAGCATCAGTGGTGCCGTTTCGCCTATTACTCTTGATACCGCCAATAAAATGCCGGTAAATATACCGCCGAAAGCCGATGGCAACAGCACCTTAAAGACAACCGATGAATAAGAAGCTCCCAAAGCTAAGCCTGCTTCTTTCAAACTGCTCGGCAGCATATTCAAAGATTCTTCAGTAGACCTCACTATCAAAGGCAACATCATGATTGCCAATGATATAGCACCGGCGACAGCAGAATAGCCTTTCATCGGGACTACAATAAAAGCGTAGACCACAATGCCTATCACAATAGACGGCGTTCCCTGTAAAATATCAGAAACGAATCTGACAATGCTACTAAAACGTCCTTTCTTATTTTCAGACAAATAAATGCCACACAAAATGCCCGGTGGCACAGCAACAACCGCAGCCATCAGCACCATCAAAAGTGTCCCTACTATGCCATTTGCAACGCCGCCGGGAATAACTTCACCATTATTGACGGCAAGCATAGCATCAAAAGTATCTGGTGTCGTCTTTGTAAAAAAATCAAAATTGATTTGGCGTATTCCTTTAACAAATACTTTTATTATGATGGCAAAAAGCGGTATGGCGGTCAAGAGAGAAAAAAAGCATATTATGAACACACCAAATTTATTTTTCCACGACCTATATTTCAGCTTATTCATATTGCATATTTTTTAATAATCATTTTTGCAATAAAATTGATGAGTGCGGTTATCAAAAACAGCAGTAAACCGATTGCGATAAGAGCGGACAATTTAAGTCCGGCAGCTTCTCCGAACTGATTTGCGATAATACTTGCCATCGTGTTAGCTGTATCTGTCAAGGAAGTCGGCAGGGTGTTGGTATTTCCGATAAGCATAGTCACTGCCATCGTTTCGCCAAGGGCGCGTCCTAAAGACAGAATATAAGAAGAAGAAATACCGGAAGCAGCAGCAGGCAGTATCACATGGAAAACAACTTCATACTTAGTAGCACCCAAGCTGTATGCTCCTTCTTTGATGTCATTAGGCACCATTCTAATAAATTCGGAACTCAAAGAAGCGGCGTAAGGAATTATCATAATTGCCAACACCACAGATGAGGTCATGATGCCAAACCCCTGCTCCGACAAGCCCATGCCGACCATTATAGGACGTAAAACATAAAAGCCCCATAATCCATAGACTATAGAAGGAATGCCGGCAAGTAATTCAGTTGCTGTACCAAGAAAAGCAGCTACTTTTGTATCTTTAAAATACTCACCGACAAACAATGAAACAGCCATAGAAAACGGAAACGAGATAATTACAGCCAAAAAAGCCGTAATTAAGGTTCCAACAATAAACGGCAAAGCTCCATACTGCTCATTATCAGGCGTATATTGCCAATCTTTTTTAAAGATGAAATCCACACCGAATTTTTCAAAAGCCGGAACAGCTCCGGTGACGAGCGAATAGACCATACCACCACAGATAATCAAAATAATTACTGCTGCAATAAACGTCAATATTTTAACAACTTTATCTTTCATCGCTCTTTACAAATTTCGGATTATTCAATGGCTTTCCCGTTATAAGTTACTGATTTTAAAGATTTCAACGCATTACATCTGACGTTTTCCGGTAAAGGAGCATAGTGCACATTAGCAGCTTTCGACTGAGCTTCATTGCTAAGGATAAAATTCAGTAATTTGACGGTAGCCTGCGCTTGTTCCGGACTGCGTTTTGCATAATTTTGTTCCCGATAAATCACTATCCATGTAAAACAGCTTATAGGATATGCTTCTTCGGCAGCAGAATTGGTTATCATAATTTTAGAATCGGCGGGAATATTAGCTGAAGCAGCAGCAGAGATAGACGCTGTAGAAGGTTTTACAAACTTTCCGGCTTTATTTTGCAGCGAAGCAAAAGCTATTTTCCGAGCAAAAGCGTACTCAGAGCCTACATAACCTATAGCACCGGCAGTTTGTCCTATAATGCCGGCAACACCAGGATTACCTTTTGCAGCAACACCCACAGGAAACGACACCGACTTTGCTGCTCCGATTTCCGCTCTCCATCTATCGCTGATTTTACTGAGGTAGTCAGTAAAAACATTAGTAGTACCGCTACCATCAGAACGATAGATAACTGTTATGTTTAAGTCGGGAAGCACAATATCAGGATTTGTTTCAACTATTCTGCCATCGTTCCACTTTGTAATTACGCCGAGAAAAATATCGGCTAAAACATCAGCACTAAGCCGTAAACTGCTGATTTCAGGAACATTATAAGCCACGACAACAGCACCGAGACAGGTAGGAACATGAATAACGGACTTAGCGATTTCCGCTTCTTCAGCTTTTGATAAAAAAGCGTCAGTAGCTGCAAAATCTACAATGCCATCTTTGAGGCTTCGTATTCCGCCGCCACTGCCGATACCGCCATAAGCTACATTAATGCCTGTTGTGTCGGAAAAATCTTTAAACACCATATTATAATAAGGTAGAGGGAAGGTTGCTCCCGCACCGGAAATTTCTGTCTTGACATTTGAGCAACTAATGCAACAAGTAGCAAAAAACACTGATAACACAACAATTTTCAATTTCATAATCATCATATTTTAACATTTGTGCAAAAGTATGATGGTATGATTTCAAAAATATTGAGATATTGTTACGAAGTTGTTAAGTTTTTATTGTAACTACACAATACAAATAAATAAATCAACAACTTCAAAAAATATTTCCGCCCAAAATCACATTTTATATCAAAAAAATTCATACGTTTGCAGAAATTTTACATATATGTTGATAAATGAGATAGCATCTAATATTAATGCTCAAATTCATTGTATAGAAGGCAATGAAAACATAGACATTACAAAAGCGTTTACCTCCGATTTGATGAGTGATGTTTTGACGATAGAAGATTCTGATGTTGTGTTGATTACAGGGTTAGCCAACATACAGACAATTAGGACGGCAGACATGGCAGACATTCGCTGCATCATATTAGGAAGAAACAAACATCCATCTTCAGAAATGCTTGAACTTGCAGAAGACATAGGCATTACTGTCCTTGTATGTCCGTTGACTTTGTTCCATATCAGCGGCATTCTTTACAACAAAGGCATAAATCCCATATTAATCAAATAAGATGAAATTTGAATATAAAGTACAGGGTGGAAATTTTTCAAAAGCCGGCTATGCTTCCAGTGATTTAAAAAAAATACTGAAGCAACTAAATGTCAATCCGGCAATAATTAAACGCGTTGTTGTCGCTCTATATGAAGCCGAAGTCAATATAGTTGCACACGCTTATAATGGTACTATAACCATTGACATAGACGACAAGCAGGTTCGTATCGTATTGGAAGACCAAGGTCCGGGCATTCCGTCAATAGAGCAAGCAATGCAAAAAGGCTTCTCTACAGCTTCGCCTCATGTAAGAGAAATGGGCTTCGGTGCCGGAATGGGACTCCCGAATATCAAAAAAAATGCTGACGTAATGAATATTACAAGTAAAGTAAATGTTGGCACTACTGTTGAAATAATTAATTATATATAATAAAATGAACAATACTTCATCTTTTTATCATGCGATATATATAGACAAAGATTCATGTATTGGATGCACAAGATGTCTTAAAAACTGTCCAACTAAATCCATACGTATTGTACAAGGAGTTGCGGATATTGACGAAAGCAGCTGTATAGATTGCGGCGAATGTATGAGAGTTTGCTTAGCTAATGCCGTAAAAATAGAGCAAGGCTGTTTAGAATCTATCTTCAAATATAAATATAGAGTTGCACTGATACCAACTGTTCTGTCGGGACAGTTTAACCTCGATGTAACAACAGACCAGATATATAAAGCATTGCATTTATTAGGTTTCACTCACGTATATGAAGAAGAAGAAAGTGCTGAATTTCAAATTGAAGCTATCAGAAAATTTCAAAAAGAAACATACAATGCACCGGTAATATCTACTTTCTGCCCCGCTATCGTCAGATTAGTGCAAGTACGTTTCCCGACTCTTACAGGTAATTTGGTGCTAATCAAATCGTTGATAGATATTACTGCAATGGCTATCCTTGAAGATTTTAAAGAAAAAGGTATTTCCCCTGACGAAATAGGCATCTTCTACATCACACCCTGTCCGGCTAAAATTGTAGCTATTAAAAGTCCTGTCGGCGACAAAAAAACACTAATTACAGACACCATAAGTTTAGAAGTGATTTATGATTTGATAAGAAAAAAATTACAAGTAATTAATGAAACCGACATATCGTATGAAAGCAGAATACATCTGACGAAAGCTGAAGTAAAATGGAGTTTGACAGGCGGCGAAGCTAAACATGCCTTCGGTAGAAGTCTGTCGATAGACGGATTAGCTAACGTCACAGAGTTTTTAGATAAAGTTGATGATGAAGCTATTGATGACATAGATTTTTTAGAGCTGCGAGCCTGCGACCAGAGTTGTCCGGGTGGCGTGCTTTGTCCGGGTAACAGATTTTTAACCGTAGAGAAACTCGGCATGCGAGCCTCACAATTCAACGCCGTTGACAACGAATGTTTTGAAGCACCAACGATAGACTTTCCTTACGAAGATGTCTGCGTACCACCTGTTCTGCCTCGCCAACAAGCCGGTCTTGACAGCAATATTTCAGTAGCATTGAAAAAAATGGAGAAAGTTCATAATTACACCTGCTATCTTCCGGGCTTCGACTGCGGCGGCTGCGGCGCACCCGACTGCTACTCGTTTGCTAAAGATGTCGTAAACGATAAAGCCTCTCTGTCTAATTGCGTGTTCCTGCAATTTAGCAACAACATATTAGACCACGAACACGGCAAAAAATTTATAGAAAACGTGTGGGGAAAAAATAGATTACAAAAAGATTGTACCAAGAAAGGAGCAAGAGAATGAAAATAAATGAATTAATAGAAAAAACAAATTTAAAACAATTCGGCACTGCCGATATTAACAGAGATTTTGAAGGCGGTTACGCTTCAGACTTACTTAGTGACGTTATGGGCAACGCTAAAGAAAAAAATGTGTGGATTACAATGCAGACACATAAAAACGTTGTCGCTGTAGCTTCTCTGAAAGACATCGCCGCTATTGTATTCTCTAATGGTAATACTCCTGAAAGCGACACCATTGAAGCTGCTAACGAAGAAGATGTCATACTCCTCGGCACCACTAAAGGTACTTACGAAATTTGCGGGGAGATTTATCAAATTGCAAAATAATAATGGGTAACTACAAAGCTGATTTACACATTCATACAGTATTGTCACCGTGTGGGAGCCTCGACATGAGCCCTTCCAATATAATAGAATGTGCTAAAAAAAAGCATTTGAACATTATCGGCATCACCGACCATAATGCAACCCATCATACCGGAATAATTCAGCGGTTAGGACAAAAAGAAGGCTTATTCGTCCTGCGAGGCGCTGAAGTTTGCACTAAAGAAGAAATACATTGCTTGGCTTTCTTCGAATTTGATGATGAAATAAATGCGTTTCAGAAATATATAGACGAATATCTGCCTCATATCCCAAATGACACTGATAAACTTGGTTATCAAGTTATTGTAGATGAAAATGAGGAAATATTAGACCAACTGCCATACACATTGCTATCAGGCATAAATCAAAGTATTGATAAAGTCAAAAAAAAGGTAATTGAACTAAACGGCATGTTCATTCCGGCTCATATCGACCGAAGCACCTTCAGCATAAGCAGCCAATTAGGTTTTATCCCTCCCGGATTAGCCCCTACAGCTTATGAAATCTCCAAATATTCTTCACGAGAAAAAATATTGAAAATATTTCCTTCTATTGCAAATTATGTGATAACTCAAGATTCTGATGCTCATTTTCCGGAAGACATCGGCTCTGTAATCAACGTTTTCGAACTTGAAGAAGTATCTTTCAAAAGTATCAAAGCAATGTTTGAAAAAGGTTTTTGAAAAACTTCAACATACAGCAATTCAGAATTGACGTGAATAGTAGAGACGATGTGATACATCGTCTCTACTATTCGTCTCCGCCTCTCCATGTACCACGTCTTATGGCATCTCTCTTTCTTTCAATAGGGTCTAAGATTATCTTTCTTATTCTCAACGACTTAGGTGTAATTTCCAAATATTCGTCTTCTGCTATATACTCCATATATTCTTCAAGAGACATCTTCACAGCCGGCGAAATCTGCACTTTATCATCGGAGCCGGAAGCTCGCATGTTGGTTAACTTCTTGGTAGCTATAGCGTTACAAACTATATCGTTGGGATGTATGTGTTCGCCGATAACTTCTCCCTCATAAATTTCGTCATTAGGTTCTATAAAGAATTTGCCTCTGTCTTGCAATTTGTTGATAGAATATGCTACTGCGACACCTGTTTCCTTTGCTATAATAGCGCCTGACCTTCTATTGCCTATATCACCTTTCCATGGCTGGAAGCTGTCAAAACGGTGCGACATTATAGCTTCACCTTCCGATACTGTTAACACATTGTTTCTCAGTCCTATCAGACCCCTCGAAGGTATCATGAAATCTATCTGTATTCTGTCGTTTTTTGTCTCAATAGCGATTATTTCACCCTTTCTATTTGCGACCTGTTCTATCACCTTACCTGAAAAATCTTCCGGCACAAGAATTGTCAACTCTTCAATAGGCTCACATTTTTCGCCATTAATTT
>JALNXP010000187.1 GCA_023230285.1 Bacteroidales bacterium
TCTTTAATAACCACCTTAGGCTGTCCAACTTGAAGTTCAAAATTCTCTCTACGCATAGTTTCTATCAAAATAGATAAGTGCAGTATACCTCTTCCGTATACTATATAAGTATCCGGAGAGTCGGTTTCTTCAACTTTCAAGGCAAGATTTTTCTCTGTTTCTTTAAACAATCTGTCTCTAATATTACGCGATGTTACATATTTTCCTTCTCTGCCAAAGAACGGTGAAGTATTGATTGTAAACAACATACTCATTGTTGGTTCATCTATTTTAATAGGTTTCAGCGGGTGCGGGTCAACTGCATCTGCAACAGTATCGCCAATATCAAAGTTCTCAAGTCCTAAGATAGCACAAATCTCACCGGCTTGAATAGGAGTTTTTATTTTCTCCTTCGCCAAACCTTCAAAAGTGTATAACTCCTTAATTCTCGACTTAAACATTTCGCCGTCACGTTTTACTAAAGTAACATCTTGTCCCATGCAGAGAGTTCCTCTGTGCAATCTGCCTACGGCAATTCTTCCCACATAAGAAGAATAATCCAGTGATGAAATCATAAGCTGCAGATTACCTTCTTCAACAGGACGCGGCTTTATACATTCAATGATTTTATCCATCAAATAAGAAATGTCTGTTGTCGGATTTTTATAATCCGGACCCATCCACCCTTGTTTAGCAGAACCATAAACAGTAGCAAAATCGAGTTGTTCATCGGTGGCACCTAAGTTGAACATCAAATCAAAAACAGCTTCTTGGGTTTCATCAGGGCTACAATTAGGTTTATCCACTTTGTTGATGACAACAATAGGTTGAAGATTAAGCTCTATTGCCTTCTGCAATACGAATCTCGTTTGCGGCATAGGACCTTCAAAAGCATCTACAACCAACAAAACACCGTCTGCCATATTCAGAATACGCTCTACTTCACCACCAAAATCACTATGTCCCGGAGTATCTATAATATTGATTTTAACATCTTTATATCTAACAGAAACATTTTTCGACAAAATTGTTATACCTCGTTCACGCTCAAGATCATTATTATCAAGAATTAATTCTCCCATTTGTTGATTAGTTCTAAACAAACTGGCTTGATACAACATTCTATCAACTAATGTTGTTTTACCATGATCCACGTGAGCTATAATTGCCACATTTACAATACCTTGCATAATTTCCGTTTTTAAAAAAATTGAGGTGCAAAGATACACTTTTTTATTTAATTTTTTATATTAAATAAGTATAAAATAAACATACATGTTTATGTTATTCTGAATCAATAAAAAAGATTTATCAATTAAGTATTGCCAATACAGAAATCTTTGATACCTTTGCAGACTTAATAAAAATATCATGTTGATTGTACAAGATGCTATTCCGCAACCTGAAATAGTAAACCCGGATGCAATTAAAAATATAAGACTAAGGAAGAAAAAGAAGTACACTTGTGATGAATATGTTACAGGGATTCTTAATGGCAACAGAGTGATTATGGGACAAGCTATTACTCTCGTAGAGAGTTTATTGCCTGAACACAACGAGTTGGCTCAACAAATTATAGAGAGATGTTTACCTTATTCCGGAAAGAGCATACGTATTGGCGTTACCGGTGTTCCGGGAGCCGGAAAAAGCACTTTCATCGAAGCCTTTGGCAAATATTTGACTTCTTTAGGACATAAAGTTGCGGTGTTAGCTATCGACCCAAGCAGCACGAGGACAAGAGGCAGCATCTTAGGCGACAAAACACGCATGGAAGATTTATCGACAGACGAAAATGCGTTTATCCGTCCATCACCTTCTGCCGGCACCCTCGGCGGAGTTGCACGTAAAACTCACGAAATCATATTCTTGTGCGAAGCCGCCGGCTTCGATGTCGTCCTTGTTGAAACTGTCGGTGTCGGTCAGTCAGAAACAGCAGTACACTCTATGGTAGATTTTTTCTTACTCGTACTCATCGCCGGTGCCGGTGATGAACTGCAAGGCATAAAACGCGGCATCATGGAAATGGCTGATGCTATCATCATAAATAAAGCCGATGGCGACAATATAGATAAAGCCAATTTAGCCGCACGCTCATACGCTAACGCACTACACCTATTCCCCCCGACAGACTCCGGCTGGACACCGAAAGTCTTGACTTGCTCATCTATCCAAAATCACGGTGTATCAGATATATGGACAATGATATCCGACTACAAAAGTTTGACAACTACTAACGATTATTTTTATATAAAACGTAATAAACAATCGTTAGATGTAATGTATTCGACTATCAATGAGCAAATTAAATACAAATTTTACAATAATGAAGTTGTTATGGAAAAAATACCTGAAATAGAAAAATCCGTAATATCAGGTAAATGCAGCTCTTATACAGCAGCAAAAAAACTACTTGACATTGTAAAATAATTACAACAGAACAATAATAACTTTAATAATAATAGACATGAGAGACAACATTTTATTAAATCCAAACCCTTTAATTCAATTTTTAGAAAAACCTAAATCGGACTTTACAAAAGCAGACCTGATAAAGTACATTGAAGCTAACAATATACAGATGGTTAACTTCAGATATGTTGGCGGAGACGGTCGCTTAAAGATGCTGAACTTTGTTATCAACAACAGAAAATATTTAGACAGCATTCTGTCAGCAGGTGAAAGAGTTGACGGTTCCAGCCTTTTCAGTCATATTGAAGCCGGTTCCAGCGACCTTTATGTTATTCCTCGTTACAGAACAGCTTTTGTTAACCCGTTTACCGCAATCCCAACTTTAGAGGTTTTATGCTCTTTCTACAATAAAGATGGCGAACCATTAGCCGGCTCACCGGAAAACCTTGTAAAAACATCGCATCAAGTTCTTAAAGAACGTACAGGCTTCAACTTTGAAGTCATGGGCGAATTAGAATATTACGTAATCAGTAATAATGAAGATTTATTCCAAGCCATAGACCAAAAAGGCTACCACGAAGCAAGTCCTTTCAGTAAATTCAGCGATTTTAGGATGGAAGCTATGCTTGCAATAGCTAAGTGTGGCGGCGACATCAAATACGGTCACTCCGAAGTAGGCAACTTTACTATCGGCGACACTCTATACGAGCAAAATGAAATCGAATTTTTGCCTGTTGACGTAGAAGAAGCTGCCGACCAACTTGTCATAGCTAAATGGGTGCTTCGCAATATGGCATGGCAATACGGCTACAACCTCACCTTTGCTCCTAAGATTTCTACCGGCAAAGCGGGCAGCGGCTTACATATCCACACCCGCCTCATGAAAGACGGCAAAAACATGATGCTCAACAGCAACGGAAAACTCAGCGACATAGCCAAGAAAGCTATCGCCGGCTATCTGTATTTAGCACCTTCACTTACAGCTTTCGGAAACACTAACCCGACTTCTTACTTCCGTCTTGTACCTCATCAGGAAGCTCCTACCAAAATATGCTGGGGCGACAGAAACCGCTCGGTGTTAGTTCGCGTTCCTCTCGGATGGATCGCCGACAAATCTATGGCTTCCGATGCTAACCCACTCGAACAACAGTCTTCATTGAGCTTCTCCGAAAAACAAACCGTAGAGTTCAGATGTCCTGACGGATCCGCTGACATATACAGCCTCATCGCCGGCTTAACAGTTGCCGCTCGATACGGTCTCGAAATGCCTAACGCACTCGACTTCGCAGAAAAAACATACGCAAACGTCAATATCTTCAGCGAAGAGTTTAAAAATAGATTAAACTCTCTCAACGAACTGCCTGCTTCTTGCTTCGAATCAGCTACACAACTTGCAAACCAAGCTGACGAATATACTAAATTCGGAGTGTTCCCTAAAAGATATATAGATGACGTAATCAAGCATCTACAGGCTTTCAACGATAAAGGTCTGCTCGAAAAACTCAAAAATGACGACGTGAAATTATTAGAAACAGTAAATAAATATTTCTATTGCGGATAATAAACAATAGATATTTGTATTATGTTTATAATCAACACTTTATCAAGTAGAGATAAAACATAAAATAAAAATATAATAAGGCAGATATATCATAGCATGTATCTGCCTTAATTTTTTTATTATCTTTGCCTATCTTAAAACTAACTTAATGAAAATTTTAATAGTAGAAGACCAACCCTCTTTAAGATTATTAATGAAAACTTTCTTGACTGACGAAAGATACGTTGTGGAAGTTGCTGAGTCTTTAGCTATTGCGTTAGACAAGGTAGAAATATACGATTACGACTGTATTTTATTAGACCTTATGCTTCCTGACGGCAATGGTCTCGACCTGCTCGGAAAAATAAAAGCGCTGAAGAAGAAATCGAGTATAATTATTATCTCTGCAAAAGATGCTTTAGAAGACAAAATCACCGGTCTCAACCTCGGCGCAGACGACTACTTGGCAAAACCTTTTCACCTCGCTGAGCTGCATGCCAGAATCAAAAGCGTACTAAGAAGAAACAATAATGACGGCGAAAAACTCATAAGCTACGGAAACATCAAAATAAATCCTGAAAAATTCCAAGTTTTCATCAATGATAAACTTGTTGACTTTAGCAAAAAAGAATATAACATACTGTCTTTTTTCATATACAGAGCTAACCATCTGATTAGCAAAAACGTACTCGCAGAAGCTGTCTGGGGAGACGATATTGACCAAACCGACAACTTCGACTTTATCTATGCCCAAATCAAAAATATCAGAAAAAAAATGAAAGATAACAATGCTGATATAGAGATAAAAGCTATCTACGGCTTTGGTTATAAACTCACTGAAATTTAATCTGTTATATCAACATGAAACTGACTTACAAAATAGCTTCCAAAACATTATTAGCACTGTTAATCATTTTACCAATCTGGGCAATTTTGTTCTATTTTGCCATCATGAATGAAATAACAGACGAAGTTGATGACAACCTTGAAGAATATTCCAAAGAAATCATCAAACGCTCTCTTTCCGGTGAAGAAATAACTACTGCTGCACAACTATCGAACAACAGCTATGGCATAGTTGAACTACCTGAACAAGAAGCTGTT
>JALNXP010000044.1 GCA_023230285.1 Bacteroidales bacterium
CGGAGCAAGTATCCACAGAAGAAAAACGCGTAATAAAAAGATTAAAAGTATGGGTAAAACACGTTAGTTTACCAAATATATTAGCAGCTTTTGGCGTGTCAATATTAATTGCTGCGATTGGTGCCGGCACGGGTTTCTCCATTACCAAAAATCCGGCGTATCAAATGGCTATAACAATATTGATTATCACCACTTTAGCAATAGTGGCTTCTAATATTACACTTGTGAAGAAAATAAGAGGCAGCTTTGACATCGGAATGTATTTAATACTGATTTTCAGTATTGCGGTAGCGAGCATGGCAGATTTCAGCAACATCACTCGCAGCGTACTACCACTGATAGGCTATATCTCAATTGCAACTTTCGGAACAATGATAATGCACCTGATAGGGTGCAGGATTTTCAAAATAGATGCCGATACAATGATGGTTACATCTGCAGCTTTAATTTGTTCGCCCCCTTTTGTTCCTGTAGTATGCGGTGCAATAAAAAATAAAGATGTAATGGTTTCAGGTATTACTATAGGTGTAATAGGCTATGCTATAGGTAATTATATTGGCGTTCTTATTGCTTGGTTGTTGTAAAATCATATTTTTATAACCTTGTTAAAAACGTTAATTATATTTGTATACTTAAAATCAACCATAACAACTAAAAATTTCCGAAATATTATATGAGTGTCAAATTCGGGAGCAATAAAAAATGCCATCTAATTACAGATGGCATTTCCAAGTTAAATTGTATGATAAGGTAAATTAAAAGCTACAATATTGTATAAATAAAACACAATTTCGTATATCTGCCCTCTTAGGTGTTGCACATATCTTATAGAAAAATTAATATTTTTCAATTTTGATATTTGATAGAGCGGCTGTTATATCAATATAAATCCAACAAGAAACATTCGATTTTTCTGCGTTAGTTACATAAGTACCATTATTGCTTTTTATGAAACCTTTGTATCTTCGGTTGTTTAATATGGTCTCCGTTGATAATTCGCAATAGGCATCTTCAGGAATTTTTATAGTGATATTTGAAACAGCACCTGTAATATCCACATTTACTTTTTCTTCGAGTTTGCCAATAGTGACATCCATAGAACTTGCGCCGCCTTCTATTTCTAATTCTTTGAGTTTGATATCTTTAGCATCAAGGGCTACTTTGGCGGCACCTGTTTTAATGTCTAAATTCCATGATGGTAATTGATTAAGACCGATATAATATTTAGAAAGAGTATCTAAAGTTTTTGTCTCTTGATTTTCTAATTCGAGTGATAACTCTATTCCGTTAGGAATGTCTTTAGATTTAAGAGAATAATTCAGATAATTATTTTCATTGTGAAAGCACATCAGCTTGTTATTATCATTACCAGAGATGTTAAACAAGCCGGCAGCTAAAGCCATATCAAAATCAACGATTTGGATGTCAGGATTATAATCTTCGCATAAATCTTTATTTGAGTTATTATTGTTTTTTATGATTACGGAAGTAGACGATTTAACCACCTTATTGCTATCGCTTTGATATTCTTCTTCTTTTTGCTGGCTTTGACCGTCATCATATTTATAATCATATTTATAATCACTTTCATCATTATCGTCATCATTATCGTCATCATTATATCGCCAATCATAATTGGAATTGCCATTAGACCAGCTCCACGAGCAGCCGTGACGTGTATTGGATTTATCTGCAATAAAAAATGTTGCAACGGCTGCGGCGATAGCGATTATAGCGATAAGAGCTTTATATTTATCGCTGAGCGGCAGAATGGAAACGCCTATCAATATTATCAAAAATGGCCACAAGAAGAGGAAATCCGACCAGCAAAATGAGATGATTGCTAAATTTTTCAACAAGATGAGTGTGCCAAACAATATAAGCATCACACTCCAAAAAATCTTTTTAAACATGATGTTACTCCTTCTTATTATTTACAGCATTAATCATAAATACCACACCGGCAGCGACTAACAATAGCGGCCACCAATCTTCGATTCTAAAGAAGCCCCATAAGTTTTGCATTAAGAACATTCCGCCGAGCAAAATAAAAGCTACGCCAATGATTAAGGCTCCGTTTGTGTTTTTCTTTTTGTTGTCTTCTTCATTGACATTAGTGTTCGAGCTTTCTTCAAAAGGTGTTTCGGAAGCGGCTCTATCGTAATTCGGCTTCTTATCTTCATCTTTGTTAATGTTATAAGCTATTTTATTTTCAGGTAAAATAATCCATAAGATGATATAAACTAATAATCCTCCGCCGGCGGCGAAAAATAATATTGCGAATATTAATCTGAAAATGACGGGGTCAATATCAAAATATTCCCCTAATCCTCCGCAGACACCGGCGATAACGCGGTTGTTTCTGCTCCTCTGTAATTTCTTGTATGACATGATGTTTATTTTTAATTTAAAATCTGAACATAAGACAACGTTTTGGGCTTTAGGTTACATTTTAGTAAAATTTTCATTTAAAAAAACAGATTAATGTCTGGGAAAGTATTTGAAGTTCAGAAAAAATTTTAACTTTGCACCCATAAAAATTCAAATAATATGGCAAAATTAATTTATCTTGACAATGGTGCAACTTCTTTTCCTAAACCGCAAGAAGTATATGATTTTATGCATAATTTTTACATGGCTCATGGCGTAAATCCGGGACGTTCCGGTTACGATGCTGTTATTGAAACAGAGGAGGTTATGTATGGAACACGTAAATTATTAATGGAAATGTTTAATGGCGATGGTGACCCTAACAGGTTGACATTCAGTTATAACGCTTCTGATTCTCTTAACATGATTATTCAAGGAATTTGCGAAAAAGGGGATCATATTATTTCTACTGTTGTAGAACATAATTCGGTATTGCGCCCGTTATACGTGTTGGAACAAAGAGGCGAAATAGAAGTTACCTACATTCCTGTAGATGAATTAGGTTATGTTTGTCCTGATGATTTCAAAAAAGCCATCAAGAAGAATACCAAGATGATAATCATGAACCATTGCTCCAACGTTTTCGGAACCGTTCAACCAATAGCGGAAGTAGGAAAGATAGCGAAAGAAGCCGGTGTCATTATGGCTGTAGATTGCAGTCAGTCGGCAGGCATTCTTCCTGTTGACATGGAAGCCATGAACCTTGATGTTGTTGCATTCACAGGTCATAAATGCCTGATGGGACCAACCGGAATTGGCGGCTCTTACGTAAGAAAAGGCGTGCCGATACGTTCAACAAAATTCGGAGGAACCGGCGTCCGCTCGGCAGTAAGAACACATCTCGATGAATTTCCTTACCGATTAGAATGTGGAACATTGAACATCTTAGGCGTGTCAGGCTTGTACGCAGGACAAAAATGGATACGTGAAAGAGGTATAGCAAATATTCACGAACAAGAAATGATGCTGTGGCAACAATTAGTTGACGGTTTAAATACTATAGACAGAGTTAATGTTTATTGGTGTGATGATCCTGTACGCCATAATGCCGTCTGTAGCTTCAACATAGAAGGATGGGAAGCCGGTGACGTAGGTACAATGCTTGACGTGGATTACGGCATCGCTTGTCGTACCGGATTGCAATGCGCACCGCTAATTCATGTGGCAAAAGGTACTTTCGATATGCACGGTACTATCAGATTCAGCATCGGAGCATTTAACACTGTTGAAGATATTGCTACCGCCGTTGAAGCTGTTAGAGATATAGCCGGTATACCAAGATAAAATTTGATAAATAATTAATAATTTGTGTATGAAATACTTATAAAAGTACCATCTCTTTTACGAGTGTTCCAAGATGGAATTTTTGTGTTTTATGCGCCCATAAAAATAAGACGTATGAAAAATTACTTTACTGTTATTATTGCAGCGTTGCTACTTTCACTCTCTCTTAAAGCTGCACCCGCCGAGTATAAAATATGTTTGTCAAGTGTAATTGCATCAGACAACTACGAAAACATTGAATATGAGTATAATACAAACAACGTGATGATACGTTCGGTAGCTCTCCTCGAAGGTGGCTATAATATTATCGATTCTTTGTTTTATAATGAAAATAATAATTTAACGCAAGTCAGAACTTATCAATTAATATCCAATGAATGGAGGTGGGTTTCTTATGTAGATTTCACTTATGACGAAAATGGAAATAGAGCCACTCGCTCAAATTATAACGACTTTGGAAGTGGTTTCTCAATAGGCGGCATCTATTATTACTATTACAATGAAGAAAACTTGATGACAAATTGGGATTTGTTCATGTTAGATGAATTATATCAAAGATGTGATTTGCATTATAATGATGCAGGATTTGTTATTGATGAAATAGGACAGGCGGTAGATTTTGGAGGTGTTATGCAAAATTCGTGGCGACTTGTGTATGAATATGATGCTAACAATAATTGTACAAAGCAAATACAATCTTTCTGGAATAATTTTTGGGAGATGTATAGTTATGAGGATTATAGTTATGATGCTATAGGTAACTGCACCAAGTGGGATCATTATGTCGGGAACGCTATTACCAACCGCCATGAATATACATATAGTGATGATTATTTGATAGAAGAGATAGTTATTCCGGACAATCCCGAAAGAATATTTCCGGAGTTCGTACAGATGAAAACACGTCTTGTAAGTGACAGCTGGTCGACAGAGAACGATATAGGACAGTTGCAATATGTTTGTGATTATAATTACAATTATTCAGACCTAACTCCGGGTGAATATCCGTCTATAGCTGTTACACCTGATAATTTGTCATTATTTTTATATAATATGAAAGGGGACAATGAAGGAAGCATTTTCATTTTCAACAGCGGCGTTGCAGACGGTATAATTTCGGCGACCATAGAAGGTGATGCTTCGGGTGTGTTCTCTTTTGTTAATGCGAATAGTGCCACCATATCCGGAGGCGAAGAATATGAGCTGACAGTATCTTTTGACACAGACAAGGCTAAAGATGTAGTTTATGAAGCTAAGGTTATAATTGCAACCAACGACCCTGAGCATCCGACTTTTGAAGTTGCTCTGACCGGCACCTTAGTAGTCGGCATAGCGCAATTAGAAGCTGCTGTGAAGATATATCCCAATCCGGCATCTGACATGCTGTTTATAGAGCATCAGCAGTTAGCGGTTGTAGAGCTTTGGAATATGTTGGGTGACAGGCTTATAAAGTGTGAAGCAGATGGCGATAGTGTGTCTTTAGACATTGCCGGCATCTCATCCGGCATTTATTGCCTAAGGTTGGTAGACAGCAAGGGCGGAGTGATAGTTAAGAAGGTTGTAAAGAGGTAGAGTAGAAAACTGTACGCTCAATTTCTCCTGACTTCGTCACTAAATATAGCAAACACTAAACATCACAGAGTTGAATAAAAAATTACTTTGGATGTTGAATTGACAAAGTCAAAAAAAAAGGTGAGTTTTAAACTCACCTTTTTTTTAAGTATTACTTGCTTGATGCAGTAATTCTTTCTAACCATTTCAACATTCCGAGCATTACACCCATTGAAATTAGGCAGAATGCGGCAAATACAGCCCAGCATAACCACTGATGTGGAAAAGCGTTGAGCATTCTAACGCCGAGGAAGATGAATAAGTTTCCTATAGCTGTTGCTGTTAACCATAAGCCTTGGCATATACCTTGTAAATGTTTTGGAGCTACTTTTGATACGAAGGAAAGTCCGAGTGGAGAGATAAACAATTCTGCCACCGTGAGGAAGAAATATGTAACAACAAGTACATAAGGACTTGACTTCATAGTCTCTTTTACTGATTCTGCTAATCCTTTAAATTCGTTTCCGGAAGGATAATTATGATAGATGGCAATGATAACCAAGAAGATGTAAGCGCAAGCGGCGATAAACATACCGATAGCAATTTTCTTTGGTGTTGATACTTCTTTACCTTTTCTTAAAAGAAAAGCAAACAGCCACATGATTATAGGTGTTAAGACTATTACAAAGAATGGGTTGATACATTGCCATATTTCGGGAGCGATAGAAGCTGTATTTACGAAATCTCTTGCAAATACGGAAAGTGATTGTCCGTTTTGGTGGAATGAGAACCAGAAGAATACGGCAACGCCTAATACTGCGAAGAGAGCATATAACCTTTGTCTAATCTCTTTTGCATTTGCAATTTTTTCTTCTTGTGTATAATTTGCCACTGCATTTTTCACTTTTTTAATAGGATTTGGAAGTTTTTTCTTTATGCAGAGGAAAATCAAAAATGAAATAAGCATAGCTGCTACAGAAGCGAGGAAGGAATAATGAACGCCTGTATTGAATACTTCGAGATAGCTACCGCAAAATGCTGTCATATCAGGAATTTGTGTGCCACTCATTTGTACGCTTTGAGAAAGGTTGGTGAGGTTTTCCATATCAGTTGCTGTCATGCCGGAAGCATTGTCAATATATTGATGGCATAATCTTGGAAGGTCGGAGTTGTAAAGTAGTCCTTTAGTTTTAAGCCACCATTCACGGAGTAAAGGAGCAACAAAAGGAGCTATAACGCCGCCAACGTTTATAAACACGTAAAATATCTGGAAGCCGCTATCTCTTTTACTTTTTGCTTTTGCTAATGTGTCAGGACCTTTTTTTGCAGCTTCGGCTTCGAAATTATCATACATTTGACCGACAATAGCCTGTAAATTTCCTTTAAATAATCCGTTTCCACATGCAATTAACAATAAAGAGAAGCAAGTAAATACAAGCACCCATGTAACACTTGGGACACCTTTAAAAACAGGTGTGATGTTAAATAAAGGCAATGATAATAAGAGATATCCCAATGCCATTACCAATAAACCTGATAAAATTGTTCCTTTATAGTTCTGAAGACGGTCGGCAATGATACCACCGGGTAAGCTGAGAACATATATCAAAAAATAGAACACTGCATAAATCAATCCGGCTGCACCATCGCTGATACCGAATTTGGAGCAGATAAAAAGTAATAATACGGCGTTCATGATGTAGTAGCCGAAACGTTCTCCCATGTTACTAAGAGCAGCAGCAATCAAACCTTTAGGGTGTTCTCTGTTTGCTTTAATAACGTAATAGATGACAAATGGAATGACAACAATTAATATTGCCAATAAAATCGCTAATGTGCGATGACTTTGAATAAAACTAAGCAACATAAATATTTTAATTAAATTAATAAATTGATTATAATTTTTAATCTACAAAGATATAATTTTTTTTGTTATAAATGGAATAAAACAATAAAAGCCCCTAATATTAGGGGCTTTTATTGTTTTAATAAGCACTTACTTGTTTATAATCGCATTTATAATTGTAAAATTACAGATAAAAACAGTGGCAATTTAACTATTTATGGGAGCTAATCGCAAATGTTTTCAATTTCTTTAACCGTCTTTGGTATAGGTTTTCCAAGCACACGTGCTTTATCATCAGTAACGAGGACATCATCTTCGATTCTTATGCCGCCGAAATCAAGATATTTTTCTACCACATCGTAATTAATAAATTCCGTGCACATGCCTTGTGATTTCCATTGGTTAAAGAGTTCGGGGATAAAATAGCAGCCGGGTTCTACGGTAAACACATGACCTTTTTTCAGTTTTTTGCCCATGCGCAGGGAGCGTATGCCGGGGATAGTGCTTCTTTCCAAATTCTTATCGTAGCCGACAAGGTTTTCGCCCAATCCTTCCATGTCGTGAACGTCCATGCCCATTTGATGACCTAATCCGTGAGGCATAAAAAATCCGCCTGCACCGTTCATCACAGCATCATGCACATTGCCTTTGACCATTTTAAGTTCTTTAAGATGCTCCAAAAGCGTTGTGACTGCAGCAATATGATTATCTACGTTGTTCTGACCGATTCTGATATTTTCTATACCTTTCATATTAGCAGCTAGAACAGCTTCATAGATGTCTTTTTGTCTGCTGTTGAATTTACCACCTACAGGGATAGAACGAGTGATGTCGCTGGCATATAGCAATTCGGTTTCAGCTCCTGCATCAACAACCAACATACGACCTTCTTTTAAGAGGTTGCTGTGTGAGTGGTTATGTAAAGTTTGTCCGTTAATTGACAATATGACAGGAAAAGATATGAAATTATTATGTTTCAATGCTATACCTTCTATGGTGCCGGCAATTTCATATTCATATACTCCTGTTTTAGCCATTTTCATAGCTGTGGTGTGCATATCGTAAGCAGTAAGTACTGCTTTTTCGATTTCTTCAATCTCAACATCTTCTTTTATTTCGCGAAGAGATATGACAGCTTTCACTAATTCTTTGCTAACGTACCGGTTAACGGCGCAATAATTTATTCCTAAGAGTTTTTCGAGTTCTAAATAATGTTCTCCTCTGTAAGGAGGAAGAAAATGTATTTTTCTTCCTTTGTTAACTGCTTCATTGAGATATGTTTGCAACGTGGAGTATTCACGAGTAATATTTATACCCGCTTTTGCGGCATTTTCTTTTAAAGTAGGCTGGGATCCCATCCAAACGATGTCATCAACAGTTAGTTCTGTTCCGAAAATTATATGCTCGTTATTGTCGATGTCTATTATGCCGGCAAGACCTTGCAAATTTAACCCAAAAAAGTAAGAAAAATTACTATCTTGTCTCCATCTATAAGTATTATCAGGATAGTTGTAAGAAACTTCGTTGTTACCAAGTATTAGAACAACGCCTGAAGACAGCATGGTTTGTAACTTGTTTCTTCTTTTTGTATATACTTCTTTATTGAACATGATAAATAAATTAAATCGAAGAATCTACGAGTTTAAATCCTATTCCATGAACATTCATTATAGATATGTTTGGGTCGTCTTTTAAATATTTACGTAATTTTGCCACATAAACGTCCATGCTTCGTGCGTTGAAATAGCTATCGTCGAGCCAGATTTTTTTGAGAGCAAAACTTCTGTCGAGGATGTCGTTTTTAGAGATACATAATAATTTTAATAAATCTGATTCTCTGGAAGTTAAGCGTTGAACTTCGCCATTAATTTCGAGAGTTTGTTTCATGTAATCGAAAGTATATTTTCCGATAATAAATTGGTTGTTGCTGGTTGCGCCAAATGGGTTGCAACGGCGGGAAATGGCTTCAATTTTCATTATAAGCTCATCCATGCTGAAAGGTTTTGTAAGATAATCATCGGCACCTATTTCATAACCGATACGTTTATCTTCTTCCATAGATTTTGCTGTAAGGAAAAGAATAGGAATTTTTTCATCGAGAGCTCTAATATCTTTTGCAAGTGTAAAGCCATCTTTTATAGGCATCATTACATCTAATACGCAAAAATCGAATTTTTCGTTTTTAAAAGCATTAAATGCTTCTTCGCCATTGACAAAAAGTTTAGCAGGATAGCCTTTGGCTTCCATGTAAGATTGTAAAATACGTCCAAGATTTGGATCATCTTCTGCTAATAAGATTTTTAATTGTTCGGGTTTCATAAAAAAATTATTTTAGTTTATTTTTATTTATATTTTAAAGGTAGATATATAAAAAAGGTTGAGCCTTTGCCCGGTTCACTTTCGACACCGACTTTCCCTTTATGAGCAGCTACAATAAATTTCACATAACTGAGACCTAAGCCGAAACCTTTGAAATTGTGAATGTTGCCGGATGGTACTCTATATAATTTATCAAATATTTTCTTTTGGTCTTGTTTTGAAATTCCAATGCCATTATCTTTTATTGCGATAGTGAGCATGTTGTTCGATGTTTTTGTAATTATCTTAATTATAGGTTTTTTTGGAGAATATTTATTGGCATTATCCAATAAATTGGATATTATGTTAGTAAAGTGCATTTTGTCTGCATAAATAACAGGATTATTTGGAGTCAAATCTAATATAATTTCCCCATCTTTAATTTCGACCTGCATTTTTATTTTGCTTGCAACATCTTTTATTATTGCATTTACGTCAATATTTTCTTTTTTTAATTTAAGTTTCCCATTTTCCATAGTAGCTGATGTCAATATTTTTTCAGCCATAGACCCTAATCTTGCATTTTCCTCATTAATTACTTTGATGTATTGGTCCATTAATTGAGGAAGTTTTTGTACATCGGGGTCAGAAAGAGCTTGACCGGCGAGTGAAATAGTGGATATAGGTGTTCTAAATTCGTGTGTCATGTTATTAATAAAATCGTTTTCAATTTCAGATAATTTTCTTTGCTTGTATAACATTCTGAATAGCAATATAAAAGTAATACAAGTTATGATAATAAGTAAGAAACTTATAAATACCATAGGAAGAATATCTCTATAAAAACGTTGATTTATATTAGGAAAATTTAAAATAAGATAAGCCGGATTTTTTTGTTGGTCAGATGGAAATAGTTGCACTTTAAATAATGCCTGTTCCAAAAACATGTCTTTGTCTTCAATATTATGGCAAAAGAACAAGGTGTCGCGTAAAGGATGATATACTGCATATTGGTATTCGTAATCCAAACCGATATTTTTTAAATTATTGGAAATTACGGAATCAAGGGTTTGCTTATCTGTTCTTTGTTCTATCAATGTATTTTGACTGCTGCAATAAAGATGTTCGAAAAAGTCTTCAGCGAGCATTGATTTTTGCACAAAAAAATTGTATTTTTCGTCGTTAGAGTCTTTATAATTACATTGATCAATAAAAACGTCAATAGAATTTTGAAAAGATGATAAATTGCTATATTTTTCTATTTCGTCCGCAATCTCAATTTGTTCCAAAGACTGTACGGTTCTAAACAGAGCACCTCCCGAGTCTCTAAAAAAGTTCTTTTTTTCTTCATCAACAACAGAATAAATCCAATAACATTGGACCATAATAGTCGATATGATAGAAAAGAAGATGATAACGATGCCGGAATATAAGCCAAATTTCTTCATATTTTTATATACAAAAGCACTCTTAACACTTATAACGAGCGATTAACTATTTTTATTATAAAAAGTAGAAAATCTTGATATACGATTATTACGTAGTTTTCGATTTTATTTTTTTTAAGTAAAAATTAACTTAGAAAGTGTTGCAATAATTGTTCCATAATGGCATAATATTGTAAAAAACTTATTTTTCTTTGAATTATTGCGATTGACATAATGTCATTAAAACTGACATTTTGTTTTGCGAAAAAAATTTGGCATGCTTTATGTTATTTTCTTCAGCCGAAAATAACAAGAATCATTTTAAACTTAAATTAATAAAAAATGGAGACTTTAAACATTAGACCTTTAGCAGACAGAGTTTTAGTTGAACCGGCTGCGGCAGATCAAAG
Source organism: Bacteroidales bacterium (assembly GCA_023230285.1). Lineage (GTDB taxonomy): Bacteria > Bacteroidota > Bacteroidia > Bacteroidales > BM520 > RGIG7150. The sequence goes on from JALNXP010000044.1 coordinate 11,247, forward strand.
AACTTCCGGTGGTATAATTATCCCCGACACAGCAAAAGAAAAACCTCAAAAAGGTGTTGTCGTTGCTGTTGGTAACGGTAAAAAAGATGAACCGATGACAGTTAAAGTTGGTGACAATGTTTTGTATGGCAAATATGCAGGCACCGAGTTGAACTTCAACGGCAAGGACTATATGATTATGCGTGAGTCAGATATAGTTGCTATCATTTAATTTTATTATTTATTTTATTAACTTTTTAAATCAAAAAAATCATGGCAAAAGAAATAATTTTCAACGTTGATGCAAGAGATAGACTTAAAAAAGGCGTAGACGCATTATCAAATGCAGTAAAAGTGACATTAGGGCCAAAGGGGCGTAATGTTGTAATTGAAAAATCTTATGGTGCGCCGGCAATCACCAAAGATGGTGTTACTGTTGCAAAAGAGATAGAATTACAAGACAGATTTGAAAACATGGGTGCTCAGATGGTCAGAGAAGTAGCGTCCAAAACAAACGATATAGCAGGTGACGGTACAACCACAGCAACAGTATTGGCTCAAGCCATTGTTACATCTGGTTTGCGTAATGTTACGTCCGGTGCTAATCCGATGGATTTGAAACGCGGCATTGACAAAGCTGTGAAGGTTGTTATAGAAGATTTGAAGAAACAAAAACAGGATATTGGTGGTGATAATGAAAAAATCAAACAAGTTGCTACTGTTTCTGCAAATAATGACCCTATTATCGGTGGTTTAATTGCCGATGCAATGGGAAAAGTTAAAAAAGAAGGCGTAATCACTATAGAAGAAGCAAAAGGAATTGATACTTACGTTGATGTAGTGGAAGGTATGCAATTCGACAGAGGTTATATATCATCTTATTTTGTTACCGATACAGAGAAGATGGAAACTGTATTTGAGCAACCTTATATTTTAATTTATGA
>JALNXP010000045.1 GCA_023230285.1 Bacteroidales bacterium
ATTGTCTGCGCATCCGGAAATGGAGGTTTATGTGATTTATCAAGATTATGATAATAATCTTACAATGAAAAAATTGTAAAGCAGCGTGTTGCGTCCCAACGGCACACACGCAATGCTAATGAAATATACCTTTTTTATCATACCGGTATAAAATCTCACTTATTTTGTATAAATTTGCACCGATTTTTATGATATGGCATTTTAATGTCATTTAAGGTTTTCTTTTATTATAATTTTTCGTTATGAAAAAAATCTCTCTTTTATTAGTCTGTATATTTTTTGCAACTACTACTTTAAATACTGTTTATGCTTTAGGACAACAGCAGCCGACAGTAGAACACAAACTGCAATCAACAGATATGGCGGTTTCGACTGCCGAAACATCAGCAGCGGTTGAAAACAAAGGCGTTGTTGCTAATATTGTGGCGTGGTATATGAACAACATAAACTATGTTACACTAACTTTGTTGATGACTGTTGAAAGTTCTTTTATTCCGTTCCCCTCCGAAGTTGTAGTGCCTCCGGCAGCATGGAAAGCGGCGCAAGGTGACATGAATATTTTTTTGGTGGTTTTATTTAGTACGCTTGGTGCATTACTCGGAGCTTTAATTAATTATTTTTTATCTATATCTTTAGGACGTTTGGTTATCTATAAATTTGCAGATACACGCTTTGCGCATTTCTGCTTTATCAATAAAGAAAAAGTAGAAAAAGCCGAGAATTATTTCGTCAAACATGGCAAATCTTCAACATTTATAGGACGTTTGGTGCCTGGCATACGACAACTGATTTCTATACCCGCAGGATTGGCAAAAATGCCATTAAAGCAATTTATAGCTTTTACTACATTAGGCGCCGTTATCTGGAATGCTATTTTAGCAGTCCTTGGATATTGTCTCTATTCTCAACACGATTTATTGGAAAAATATTATCATGAACTTACAATTATTTTGTTAATTCTTGGTGTCTTATTCATCGCATATCTTGTATATAGCGGATTGAAAGGGAAAAATAAAAAAATAAACATGGTCTGATTACACGCCTAAACATTAAACAATTTTATCCGATACCAATAAATTTCAATATGATTTTTTTAGTCTACGCATATTTGAAATATTTCGTGTATTTTTGCAAAATAATGTAAATAAAAAATGATGAATGTATTACTTTTGGGTTCAGGCGGGCGTGAGCATGCAATTGCCTATAAAATAAGTCAAAGCAAACAACTGACAAAATTATATGTTGCACCGGGTAATGGCGGAACTTCAACTATTGCTACAAATGTGGCTATTAATTTATCTGATTTTGAAGATATTAGTAAATTTATTTCCATAAATAATATTGATATGCTGATAGTCGGTCCCGAAGCACCTCTCGCTGATGGCATTGTCGACTTTTTACAAGCAAAAGATTGTCACAAATATCTGAAAATAATTGGTCCGAAAAAAGCCGGCGCAAAAATAGAAAGTAGCAAAAATTTCTCGAAACATTTTATGATACGGCATAATATTCCGACTGCAAAATATCAATCTTTTACACAAGAAAATATTGACGAAGGATATAAGTTTTTGGAATCTTTAAAAGCTCCTTACGTACTTAAAGCTGACGGACTTGCTGCAGGAAAAGGTGTTTTGATATTAGACAATATTGATGAAGCAAAAGCGGAACTTAAAGAGATGCTTTGTAATGATAAATTCGGTAAATCCGGAACTACTGTCGTCATAGAAGAATTTTTGAAGGGTATTGAGTTGTCTGTTTTTATAATAACTGACGGCAAACATTATCTTATCCTGCCGGAGGCAAAAGATTATAAACGTATCGGCGAGCATGATACCGGTCTTAATACCGGAGGTATGGGGGCTGTTTCTCCTGTCCCATTTGCCAATAAAGAGTTTATGCGTAAAGTTGAAAATCAAATTATTATTCCGACAATCAACGGTTTAACTAAAGATGAGATAGACTATACAGGTTTTATATTTTTTGGATTGATTAATTGTAACGGAAATCCTTACGTTATAGAATACAATTGTCGTATGGGCGACCCCGAAACAGAATCTGTATTTCCACGTATTGAAAACGATATTTTAGATATATTTAATGCTGCCGCCAACAAACAACTTGACACTGAAAAGTTGGTTATCAGCGATAAAACGGCTGCAACAGTTATGCTTACAGCTCAAGGCTATCCCGATGCTTATAATAAAGGAATGCCTATAAGTATTAATACAAATTATCCATTGATATTTCATGCAGGTACAAAAATAAACAACGACACACTTGTATCAAACGGCGGACGCGTTATTGCTGCTACTGCTTTCGGAAATTCTGTCGCAGAGGCTTTTTGTAACGCATACAAAATTGCCGATGAAATAAACTTCAACGGAAAATATTGCAGACATGACCTCGGAAAAGATTTAATCGACATGTAAAATGCTTGTCAAATTCTTTCGCAAAACATATCCGATTAATATTATTGTGCTGTTCCTTATCACAGTAGGATCGCAAATATTATGTATCTTACAGCATAAATTTATACTACCGGATACAATGGCACCTTTAACAAAGTTGTTATACACTGTATTTTGCTTCTCGCCATTATTATCTTCATGCCTCCTTATGTTGATACTGTTTGCTTGTTTGCAATATACAAATGTAATAAACAAAGCAAATATTCTGATATCAAAAACTTCATTACTCCCACCGGCGGTTTTTGCAATGCTGTTCGGCTGCGGTTTGTATAACACAACATTACTGCCTTGCCTGTTTATTCTTATCAGCATGAACAAAGTGTTTAACTCTGCCGACCAGCAATCTTACCCCGAAAACGACTATACTGCTGCCGGATTTATGACGGCTTTGGCTACATTGGCTAATTATCACGCTGCTATTACCTTGCTGCTTATATTACTGTCAATTTTTATTTTACATTCATACAAAATAAAATATGTGGTTATAACTGTTTTGGGATTTATTTTACCAATAATAGTGTGGATTTTTATATTGTACCTGAACAATAATTTTTGCGAAATTCAAAATGTAATTGCTTCCTTTAATTTCAAATTAGATTTTTTCAAATCTAATCTAATCGGAATACAACTGTTTTACTATATCTATCTGATTGCTTTGATGATAATTACCGTCTTCTTTATTATCACTAAGTTGTATGAAGTTACGATTGCAATTCGCAACAAATTTTCATTATTAATTCTATACATATTATTAACGATTGTCGTTTCATTGTTCTCTAAAGAAGCTATCATGGTGTTGTATTTAGCATTTCCGGCTTTAGCAATTCTCTTATCATATTTTTTAGTACATATTAAAAGATTTTATGCAGAATTATATTTTACATTGATAACAATTATTCCATTAATTATTTATGCTTTTCTCTGATTTTGAAGATTATTCCGTTATTGCCGGTTGTGATGAAGCCGGAAGAGGCTGTTTGGCGGGACCTGTCTTTGCAGCAGCTGTAATTTTACCACTTAATTTAGAAATTCAAGGGTTAGATGATTCTAAGAAGTTATCTGAAAAACAAAGGTATAAATTGCGAGATGTGATAATTGACAAAGCATTATCTTATAATGTCGCTTCAGTCGATAACTTGGAAATCGATGCTACCAATATTCTGAAAGCATCTATAACAGCAATGCACAGAGCGTTAGACGGATTAAAAATTTCTCCGGAGATAATACTTGTAGATGGTAATAAATTTTACGAGTACAACAAAATTCCTCATAGATGTATAATAAAAGGTGACGGATTATACTCATGTATAGCAGCTGCTTCGGTGTTGGCTAAAACTTTTAGAGATGACTATATGCAGCAAATAGATAAAGAATATCCTGTCTATCTTTGGAAACAAAACAAAGGCTATCCGACACAAGCCCACACTGCCGCAATTATAGAATACGGCTACAGCCCTTATCATAGAAAAACATTCGCAGTGCCAACACAATTAAAACTGTTTTAATGTTTATATCTCCCTTTTGAAAATTAAATGTTATATTTGCAGTCGATTAAAAAAAACATGATGAAAAAATTTTTATCCCTTATAATTATTTGCATTGCATTTACTTCCTGCGATGTTTTAACCCAAATTCAACAAACCATAGCTTTAAAAAATTGTAATTTTGCACTTGATAAAGTAAAAAGTGTAAGTGTTGCCGGCATTGATGTTTCAAAAAATACACAGTTGACAATCGCAAATATAGCTACTTTAACCAATGCTCTGCTAAATAAAAAGTTACCGTTTTCAACTACTGTTCAGATGGCAGTTGAAAACCCCGGCGACTTACAAGCCCGCATGGGAAGTTTTGACTGGATTTGCGCCATAGACGGACAAGACATAGTTAATGGAACTATAAACACTGTTTATACTATTGCGGCAAAATCAGAAACGAATGTGCCATTATCAATCAATGTCGATATTTTCGAGATATTTTCCAATCAGGGCATTGAAGCAATCAAGACTTTTGCTACAAGCTTGTCCGCCCCTGAAGATTTTCTGTCGCATATAGGTATAAGAATAAAGCCGTCAATTACCGTAGGCAGCACACAATTGCAATATCCGGATTACATAACATTAAAATTGAAAAATTAACATAAAACAAAATATAAACTTTATAACTACCAATATGGCGACATTTTCTACATTAGACCTTTGTATTTTTATAGGATATATTGTTATCATAGTCGGCTTAGGGCTATGGATAGGCAGAAGAAAAAAATCGGAAGAAACATCCACCGACTATTTTCTTGCCGGCAATAAGTTGACATGGTGGGCAATAGGTGCTTCACTTATAGCTGCCAATATTTCGGCAGAGCAGATGATAGGCATGTCCGGCTCCGGTTTTAAAATCGGTCTCGGCATCGCTTCTTATGAATGGATGGCGGCAATAACGCTTATATTAGTCGCAAAATTCATAATGCCTGTCTTTTTAAAAAAGAAAATATATACTATGCCGCAATTTCTTGAACAACGCTTCGATGGACGTGTCAAGACCGCAATGGCAGCATTTTGGTTAGTGGTTTATGTTTTTGTCAATTTAACATCTATCTTGTACCTTGGCGCACTCGCCCTCGAAAATATCATGGGAATACCGATGAGCTACGGAATAATCGGACTTGCCTGCTTTGCCGCCGCCTATTCTATTTACGGCGGACTTAAATCGGTGGCATGGACAGACATTATCCAAGTAGTCTTACTTATTGGCGGCGGACTTGCTACTACTTATATAGCTTTAAACCTTGTCTCAGACGGCAACGGCATCATCGCCGGCTTAAAAGATTTATTGAACGGCGTTACTCACGATAAATTCGATATGATTTTATCAAAAGATAATCCTAATTATAAAGATTTACCCGGAATAGGTGTCATCATAGGCGGATTATGGATAGCAAATATCTCGTATTGGGGCTTTAATCAGTATATTATACAAAGAAGCCTCGCTGCAAAAAATTTACAGGAAGCACAAAAAGGAATGGTATTTGCCGGCTTCCTTAAACTTTTAATCCCTATAATAGTGGTAATCCCCGGCATAGCCGCTTTTTATCTGAACAGCATCGGTAAAATACAAATGCCTGTCGAAAACGGAGTTATAAATAATGACGCCGCTTATCCCCTACTCGTCAACCTGCTGCCTGCCGGCATTAAAGGCTTAGCTTTCGCCGCACTTACAGCCGCTATCGTTTCTTCATTGGCTTCTATGCTGAACTCTACTTCAACAATATTTACACTCGACATCTATAAACCTTATATCAATAAAACTGCTTCTGAAAAAAAATTGGTGAACGTAGGTAGATTGACCTCTCTCATCGCTTTGCTGATAGCTATTTGTACTGCTCGACCATTACTCGGAAATCTTGATCAAGCTTTCCAATATATTCAAGAATTTACCGGCTTCGTATCACCGGGCGTTTGCGCCATATTCCTGCTCGGCATCTTCTGGAAAAAAATGTCGCCAAACGCTGCCCTATGGTGCGCTATCCTGACTTTCGTATTCTCTACACTGTTCAAAGTATTCCTGCCTTCTCTGCCGTTTATGGACAGAATGGGCATAGTGTTCCTGATACTTTGCGTAATAGCCATCATTATCAGCTACATCGACAATAAAGGTAAAAATGACCCTAAAGCTATAACTATTAATAAAAGCATTTTCCACACTTCAACATCTTTTAACGTGTGGTCCATAATAATTACTGCCATAGTGGCTGCGTTATATATAATATTCTGGTAAATCAAATAAATAATGCTTTGCAATAATTGCTATAGAAAATGTAATGTCGACAGAACTCTGAAAACAGGATTCTGTAAAATCGATGATAAAATATACGTCTCAGCTATCTGCATTCACAAAGGCGAAGAACCTGTAATTGTTGGTAAATCAGGTATATGCAACGTCTTCTTCGACCATTGTAATCTGCAATGTATCTATTGCCAAAATTATCAAATCAGTTGTAATAATGTTGATATTTCCAATAATTTAATTTCTGCCGATAAATGCGTAGAAAAAATTAAACAATTACTCGACAGTGGCACTAAAATGTTGGGACTTGTCTCTCCTACTCCATACGTAGATAATATATATGAAATCGTCAATAAATTGAACAGCGACAATTATTTTCCAAGGATAGTTTACAATACTAACGCTTACGATACTGTCGAAATAATTAAAAAATTGAAAGATATTGTGGATATTTATCTGCCTGATTACAAATATGGCAGCTACGATTTATGCAAATCATTATCCAATGCGCCTGATTATCCTGACACAGCTCTCGAAGCTATAAAAGAGATGTATAAACAAAAAGGTCGTAAAATAATATTAGATGAAGATAATTTAGCTGTGTCTGGCTTGATAATCAGGCATTTGGTATTACCCGGACATGTAGAAAATTCTAAATCGGCTTTGTTCAATATAGCTTTTGAAATTTCTAACAAGGTAAATATCTCTCTGATGTCACAATATTATCCTGTGTACAAATCTTTTGAATATCCTGAACTGTCGAGAAAGCTCACAGCGGAAGAATATAACGAAGTTTTGGATTATATGTCGGAACTTGGACTTGAGAATGGCTGGATACAGGAAGTCGAGAGTTCGGATTGCTATAAACCGGATTTTACGACAACTGAAGTATTTAAATAAGGTATAACAACGACAGGCTTCATTGCATATTGTAGATTAATCTTCTAAATCAAAATTTTCTATTTTACCAAAATAGAAAATTATTCCGAGTGACAGGCTCAGGTTGTTGTAAAATAGCGGTGCCACAGTCTCTACCGTATTTCCGGGATTATAGTCTGTATTTAATTTATATTCGGAATAAACTTCTCCGTAAGCTAAGTCAAGGTTTAGCCCAACCCTACCTTGTGTCCGATATTTTAACCCCATTGCAAAATAAAAAGAAAAATCCCAATTGTCGTCTGTTTTTGTGGTTTCTGTTATGACAGCATTATCACAAATGTATGTACATCTATAAGTCGGAAAATGCGTATAATAAGGACCAAAACCGGCTTCCAACGAAACAAATAAAGATTTATTTATTGGCAATGAAACAAATAAAGCAGGATTAATAAAAGCAAAATAATAAAAGTCCGTTGTCTTAAAATCAAAATTATAACCGTCTCCATACGCCGAAGTATATTCTTTTTCAAGAGAATTGCAAGACAAAAAATTTTGATTTATGGCGGCTCTCATTCCAATACCGAGAAATTTCATAAAATACCACGCACCATTGGCGTTAACAGAAATTCCCGGAGTGGCAAATCCAAGAACATTATAAGCTGAATTCCCCGTCAATGGTAATTTGGGAACATTTATTTCGTAAGGATTGTCGTAGTTGGAGTAAATTGACTTCTGACCATAACGTCCACCGGCAAATGAACAGCCTGCATTTATTGCAAAAAATGAAGGAGATTGATGCCTGAAATTAGCAAATATATCCTGACAATCAGCTATCACAGGTAAACAGATTAGGGTAATTAATAAGAATTTTCTCAACATTTTAATTATCATGATGCATTTGTCGGCAAAATTAAATACTTTTGCAATCACAAACAATAAAAAATGAATAAAAAAATTATAATCACTGTTTTTATGGCTTTTTACAGCTTGTTATCTTATCCTAAAACGGAAAATTATAATATTACTGTTGAGTTGGAAAATTATAATGACAGTATAATTTATTTGTGTAATTATTATGGAAACAACATCTACATTATAGATTCTGCAACCATTTATAAGTCGTCATTCGTTTTTTCCGGCGATTCGTTGTTGCCGTCCGGTGTCTATTTAATCGTCAATAAACAAAAATCTATGATATGCGACTTTATGATAGATGTAAACAGTCAAAATTTCAAACTCTCTACAAATTATAATAATGTGATAAATAAGATGGAAGTCAAAAATTCTGACATTAATAAAGATTTTTTTTCTTACATGAAATTTCTAAACTTCAAGCGTGCCGAAATATTACCTTATAATAATAAGATATCAGAGCTAAATTGCGACTCTCTACAAAAAATCGAACTTAAATCTGAGATAGATAAAATAGATAAAGATGTTAATGACTTCACTACTAATATAATAAACAAAAATGCCAATAACATTTTAGGACTTTTTTTAAAAAGTAATCTTCCTGTGTTGCCGCCTATCCTTCCGGATTCTGTTAACACACCGAAAAATCGCTATAATGCGTATATTCGTAATTTCTGGGACAATTTTACAATTGAAGACGAAAGAATGTTGCGTACACCAAATTACGACAAAAAACTGACGAATTTTTTCGACAAAATAATAATTCAGCAAAATGATTCTATTTGTATAACAATTGATAGACTCATGAAAAGAGTAGAAAATACAGATGCTGTAAAAAAATATCTTTTATGGTATTTTACAAATAAATATGAACATGCAGGCATTATGGGGCAAGATGCTGTTTTTGTATACATTATCGATAAATATTATGCCGGCGGATACGACAATTGGTCAAACCGAACAATGGTTCAGGCATTGATAGACAGAGCAAATGAAATTCGTCCTACTCTGATTGGCAGTAAAGCTGCTAATTTAAGACTTGTCGATACGGCAATGAAGCCAAACAATTTATATGACATAAATAGCAAATACTTAATTATATATTTCTGGGATGACGATTGCAGCCATTGTAAAGCTGAAACACCAAAATTAGTAAAGTTATACAACGAAAGACATGAGCTTTATAATTTTGATGTTTATGGCGTTTATACAGGTGCTTCAGTAGAAAATATGAAACAGTATATAATAGATAATAACATCAAATGGACAAATGCAATAGGAAACATCAGCCCGACCGGCGACAACTATGAAAAGCTCTATGACGTGTCTTCTACTCCCGGCATCTTTTTGCTCGACAAAGATAGATTGATTATTGCAAAAAAAATTCTTATTGATGAACTTGGCAAATACCTCGAATGGATAGTAAGTAAAGATAGTAATGAATAAATTTTATATTGAATATTTAGATATTTCAAAACCTATTGCCGATTTAGATGAATATGTCGGCATGGAAGAAATTTATATGTTGCAAAAAACACATACCAACGAAACCTCGTTTAATCATTCGTTATTCGGTAGATATTTGTTAAGAAAAGCATTATCCAAGATAGATGCCGACAATTTTAAATCATATAAAATAAAATTTGGTGATAACGGTAAACCATACATTGAGGATGTCAAAGATTTTTATTTCAACATATCTCATTCATATAAAGCTGTTTCCATCATTGTATCTGAAAAAGAATGTGGTATTGACATAGAGAAAATCGGCTTCTACAAGCGAGATATTGCCAAAAGATTTTTTCACATTAAAGAATATAATTATTTAGAAACCCTTGACAAAGAATTGCAAAGCAAAGAATTTTATCGTATATGGACACAAAAAGAGGCTGTTGTCAAGTATTTAGGTGGCGGATTATCAATAGGTCTTGACAGTTTTTATATTGAAAAAAATAAAGTTATAAACAGCCTCGATAACATGTCAACTGCCTGTTTATCAATAAATTCATTTATTAAAACATTTAGTTATGAAGATTATTACGTCTCATATTGCATAAAAATTTAAAAAAAAGAGAAAAAAATAATCTCATTATCAAATAATTATTGTACTTTTGCAAACCAAAAAATAAAATTATAAAATTAGATATAATGAAAGCAGATATTCATCCGAAGGATTATAGATTAGTTGTTTTTAAAGACATGTCAAACGACTATATGTTTATGTGCAGGTCTACTGCCAAAACCAAAGATACGATAGTTTGGGAAGATGGTCAAGAATATCCGTTGATAAAGCTTGAGATTTCTTACACTTCGCATCCATTCTTTACCGGAAAGGTTAAACTTGTTGATACAGCAGGACGTGTTGATAAGTTCATGAACAAATATGCAAAACACTACAAACGTGACAATAAATAATTGTTCAAAATAGTTATACAAAGAGAGGCTGTTCTATTTTGAGCAGCCTCTTTTTGTATATATTCGTCAGTGGCACGATTTTTGAAACAAAACAAATCGCTTTATGTTTTTAGTATTTAATTGACAAAATGTCACTATTATGAATAAATTTGATGAAATAAACGATGATATACTTATTTCTGCCAAGAAGGGAGACTTTTCTTCTTCAGACATAATACCTATATTTGATTTAATGGAGGAAAACAATGAGAAATCGCCTGACACACTGCCAATTTTACCGTTGCGTAATACAGTCCTTTTTCCAAACGTCATAATTCCAATATCTGTAGGTAGAGAAAAATCCTTGAAATTAATACAAGATGCCAACAATTCTAAAAAGAAATTGATAGGTGTTGTAGCACAAATAAACGGAGATGAAGTTTCTCCGGAATATGATGATCTTTATAAAATCGGCACTGTTGCTAATATCGTTAAATTGCTTAATATGCCGGACGGAAGCGTTACAGCTATTATACAAGGAAAAAACAAATTTCAATTAGGTGAAGTGACACAGACAGAGCCGTATATGACTGCTAAAATTTCAAAATATTCTAAGCGAATATCAGAAAAGCAAAATGCAGAAATTTCAGCTATTATACCAACTATTAAAAATTTAGCACTGCAAGTCATAGAAAAATCGCCAAATCTTCCAAACGAAATAAATTTTGCATTGCAAAATATTGACAATCCAAGTTTTATAGTCAACTATGTTTCTAATTATTTAGAAACATCTGTAACTGAAAAACAGCAATTGTTAGAAATACGTGATTTGTCGGAACAAGCCAACAAACTTATTGAGTTGTTGACTGAAGATTTACGAATGTTGGAAGTTAAAAATCAGATTGAGAAGAAAGTCAAAGTAGATTTAGACAAGCAACAGAGGGAATATATTTTAAATCAGCAATTAAAGACCATACAGGAAGAACTTGGAGGAGCTTCTAATGTACAGGATATAGAAGAACTTAAAGAAAAAGCCAAGCAAAAGAAATGGAATGACAGTGTAAAAGAGACATTTGAAAAGGAGCTTCTTAAATTGCAGAGGATGAATACTATGGCAATGGAGTACAGTATTCAGAAAAATTATCTTGACACAATAGTCGGATTGCCATGGAATGAATATACCAAAGACGATTTCGACCCTGACAAAGCACAAAAGGTTTTAGACCGTGATCATTACGGATTAGATGTAGTAAAAGACAGAATTATAGAATATCTTTCCGTACTAAAATTGAAGAACGACATGCGCTCTCCTATCCTGTGTTTAGTAGGTCCTCCGGGCGTTGGCAAAACATCTTTGGGAAAATCGATAGCTGATGCTGTTTCAAGAAAATATATCAGAATGTCTTTAGGCGGATTGAGAGATGAGGCAGAGATAAGAGGTCACAGAAAAACTTATATAGGTGCAATGCCCGGAAGAATTATTCAAAGTATTTTGAAGGCAAAATCATCAAATCCTGTATTTATTTTAGATGAGATAGACAAAGTTGGCGGCATGAGTGCTAACGGCGACCCGTCTTCCGCCTTGTTGGAGCTATTAGACTCTGAGCAGAACAACAGCTTTTATGACAACTTTATTGAAATGGAATACGACTTGTCGAGAGTGTTGTTTATTGCAACGGCGAACTCATTGGCAACAGTACACCCTGCGTTGCGTGACAGAATGGAAATCATA